>JAFXBE010000053.1 GCA_017516765.1 Clostridia bacterium
AAAATGGGCAATTAAGAGGGATTTGACCAAAGCGAACGTGTCGCCCTTTTCTGGTCACTCTTTTCATAAAAGAGTGACCGCAGGTGTGGGGCGCGCAGCCCCACCCAGTTCCTCACAGCGGTTCTGCGGGTATCTTATACACAGTAGCGCAGCGAAATGTAGCTTGGATTTTATCGCCAACCCCTCAGCCCCTTCGGGGCAGCCTACGGCCCGCAACCTCAGTCGGCGTACAGCCCACTAACCGTGGTCTGTACTTGCTTCGGTTGTCGACTGCGGGTCGCTAACGCCTTCGGCGTTGTGCCCACTGGGCACGCGCTTCCCTTCGTCGCCCCTTGCACAGGGGAGCCTCCTTCCGCCCGTGTGGGGCGCGTAGCCCCACCCTGTTCCACGCAGCGGTTCTGCGGGGATCTTATACCCAGCCGCGCAAGAGCCACACAGAGAAAAGAACAACCGGTCTGCACACTCCGCAGACCGGTTGTCTATTCTCCTTACTTTGCCTGTGCCCGGGGCAGATCCTCTCCATGCCAGTACTTCTTCAGCGGCGCATAGCTGAGCCATGCCACCACCGCCGTGATGATGATCTCCGGGATCATGTACGAGCCGTTATAGGCAACGGACCACAGGCTGCTGGCCCAGCCCAGCTCGTTGGGCCACATGGCTTCCCAGATGAGCACGCCACTCAGGTAATGGCAGACGAACCGGCCAAGGAAGGTGACCACGATGCCCAGCACGATGGACAGACGGCGATCCTTCACCGTGTTGTTGAAGCAGGCGCTGAAGCCGATCACGGTAAAAGCCACCACATAGTCCAGCAGGATGATGCCGATGGCAGTGAGCGCATCGGGCGCATAGCTTACATTGCTCAGACCCAGCAAAAGCTGGATCAGGCTGTACACCAGCGCGCTTACAATGCCCATCACTGTGCCGTGCCGGTGCGCGATCATCACCAGCGGCAGCATGCTGCACACCGTAATGCCGCCGCCAAGCGCCCATGGGCCCTTGAAGTCGAACAGGCTCAGCACCGTGCCGATCGCGATCAGAATCGCACATTCCACCAGTTGTCTCAGTTTCCGTTGGTTCATTTGAATACCGCCCCTTTCGTAATAAAACGAAACCCGCTGCTGCGGGGTAAAGGCAGCGCGGGATGAATGGACGCTATTCCGTTCATTTCCTACGCCGGCATTACCCGGATCAGGTTCCAGGGTCCCGGGCACACACCCGATCTCAGCCGACGTTCGTCAGCACCCCTTGTGCTTTTGCACGTGGGTAAGTATAGCGGAAGGGCGGCGGGTTGTCAATACGGGATACAAACAAAAAACGCCCCGCCTTTCGGCGGGGCGCGATGGGAAAGATTATTCGTAGATCACGGTCACGTTGGACAGTTCGGCGGTCTGGATGGCTTCGGCTTCCAGAACGGTGTTGTCGATGGTGAGGGTGCCGTTGACGATGGAAGCCAGCAGGGCTTCGTACTCGGCAACAGTCCACTTCTCCAGAGACCAGGTATCCACGGGCAGACCAACAGCGTTGTCGGCAGCGCCCAGGTTGTTGGCTGCATCGCCGATGGCATCCCACTCGCCGGCGTAGAGCTTGGCGATGGCCCACTCGGTGGCAGAAACCAGACCCTTGAGGGCAGAGGTGACAACGGTCTCGGATTCGTAGCTCTGGTCTACGTCAACGCCGATGACGAACAGGTCGTTGGCGGAAGCAGCAGAAACCACGGAAGAGAACATGGAGCCGCCGCAAGCGAAGATGACTTCGGTGCCGTTCTCGTACCAGCCCTTGGCCATGGCTTCCAGCTCGGGGGAAGCGCTGAAGGATGCGCCGTACTGCCAGGAGTACTTCAGCTCAACATTCACGCCCAGCTCGGCAGCAGCAGCGTTGGCGCCCTGCGCGAAGCCGTAGCCGTAACGGCAGCAAGCGGGGTTGGTACCGCCGCCGCCACCCATGAAGCCCAGCTTGGTGAAGCCTTCCTTCACGATGGCATAGCCGGCCAGATAGCCGCTCTGCTCTTCCATGAAGGCGATGGGGGCAACGTTCTTCAGACCCATGGCCCAGCCGTCAATGAAGATGAACTTAACATCGGTGTATTCCTTGGCGGCCTTTTCCAGGGCAGCAGCCTGCAGGTAGCCGGCGCAAACCACGACTTCGGCGCCGCCGTCGCAGGCAGCCTTCATGGCGTCGTAACGGTCATCGTCGGTAGCCTGGTCGCCGTTGGCGGGCTGGTAGTACTTGTAGGTGAGGCCATTGGCAGCGGCGTAGCTCTTAACGCCGTTCCAGGTGCCCTGGTTGAAGGACTTGTCCTTCAGCTGACCAACGTCGGTAACAAAGGCGAGCTTGAAAACGCCGTCGGTGGCTTCGCACTCGTCGGGAATGGTCTCGGGGTCTACGGTCTCAGCAATGCTGAGGGTGCAGGCGAAAACCATCACCAGAGCCAGAAGAGCAGCAAGAAACTTCTTCATAGTGGTATATCCTCCTTTTTGATTGTCCAGGCCCCTTGGGGCTGGATGGTAGTTACAGTATATCACCAAATGCACGCGTATTCAAGCAGAAAGGAAGAAAAAGGCGGAAACCGTTCAGCAGGGCAGGACATACCGCCTGCCCTCAGACTGTCAAAGAAGTCTCAGAGGTATGGTCGGGCCGCAGCCCTCCGATTGTCAATCCGAAACCAGCGGCGTGCATTGCGGCCCAAAGCCGACCTGTGGTCGGCTTTGGGCTTCGGCACTGCGGGAGCGCTATCGCGCTGTCCTCACGCCTCGGTTCA
>JAFXBE010000082.1 GCA_017516765.1 Clostridia bacterium
CTTTTCGCTCGCCGACTTTGGTGGGCAGCTCGCTGCCCACCAAAGTCGTTCCAACAACCGTCCGTCTCGTCCTCTCAACTGGCTTTCTCCTCGTGAGTTCCTTGCTTCTTTCTCTGTACAAGATGTTTGACAAACCTACATAGCGCCCTGCGATGCGGTAAGGTAAATCTTGAC
This sequence comes from Clostridia bacterium, assembly GCA_017516765.1. GTDB lineage: Bacteria > Bacillota > Clostridia > Christensenellales > Aristaeellaceae > Limiplasma. The sequence continues at coordinate 175 of JAFXBE010000082.1, forward strand.
GGCAAAGGCGATCAGGAAACCTGCTAAAGAGTAGGGAAAGAAGCGAAGAAAGCGCTTCTTCAGAAAAGCATAAGGAAATTGTGCGCTGGAATTCTGGGACTCCAGCCCCCGCCACAAGAATACGCCGGCAACCAGAACAAATAGTTCGACGGTTAGGTCGCCCAATGGGAAATAGGGGTTTGGAGATATAACATTGAAAAAATGATAAAAGCACACGATAAAAGCAAACAAAAGCTTAATCAGGTCAACAAATCCGATTCGCATGATAATCTCCTTTCAAAGAGCGTATTACTTGTCTTTGCAGTCTCTTTTGTCGCCAAAGCCCATGGGTTTTGCAAAGTCCTTTGTTTTTTCAACGACACTTGTATCAACGCCACGCTTTGCGTCGCCCTTGTGGATATAGCAATAGAGGCAGCCGTCGCTGCACTTTTTACAGCCTCTCCACGGATTCCACATTGCCATATTCTCACCTCGTCAAATCCTCATTTACCAAAAACAAAAAGATTATAACACAAAAGAGAAAAAAGAAAAACCTCAGTCTTTCGACTGAGGTATGGTGGAGTATAGGGGAGTCGAACCCCTGGCCTCTACAATGCGAATGTAGCGCGCTACCAACTGCGCTAATACCCCATTTCGCCGGGCTTAACCAGCGAAAGATATTATAGCAAACATCGCAGCGGTTTGCAAGGCTTTTTTTTCGCAACCGAAGCGCGGCGGTGCATCAGGGTTTTGCTTTTGGCGGCTGCATGGTAAGGGCAATGCGCTGCTTCTTAACATCAACATCAATGACCCATACCTTGACCACATCCCCCACCTTGACCACTTCGGAAGGGTGCTTGATAAACCGGTTGGACATACGGCTGATGTGTACCAGACCATCCTGATGCACGCCGATATCCACAAATGCGCCAAAGTCGATCACGTTGCGGACGGTACCCATCAGTTCCATACCGGGAGCAAGATCTTTCATATCCAATACATCTGTGCGCAGGATCGGCTTGGGCAGATCATCGCGGGGATCGCGTCCGGGTTTCTGCAGCTCCTTGACGATATCCTTCAGGGTAGGTTCGCCGACGCCGATCTCCTCGGCTAGGCTGTGCAGACCTCGCTCCTCAACACGATGGTTCAGGTCGCCAAGTTTGCCGGCCTTGATATCGGCGAGTTGATAACCGAGGGTCTCCAACAGCGCTTTGGCGGCGGGATAGCTTTCCGGGTGAACGGCGGTGGCATCCAATGCGTTCTTGCTGTCGCGTACCCGCAGGAAACCTGCGCACTGTTCAAATGCTTTGGGCCCCAGCTTGGGAACCTTCTTCAGCTGCGCACGGGTCTCAATACCGTTTTCTTCGCGGTATGCCACAATGTTCTTCGCCAACGCCGGACCAATACCGGCCACATGCGCCAGAAGTGACGGCGATGCGGTGCTCAGCTCTACACCCACACTGTTTACGCAGCTTTCAACAACACCATCAAGGGTCTCCTCCAACTGGCTCTCCTTCAGATCATGCTGGTACTGCCCCACACCGATCGCCTTAGGATCGATCTTGACCAGTTCGGCAAGAGGATCCTGCATGCGTCGTGCGATGCTTACCGCACTGCGCAGGGACACATCAAACTGCGGGAATTCTTCGGCAGCCAGTTTGCTGGCAGAATAGACAGAGGCACCGGCTTCGCTTACGATCATATACGCAGTAGAGGGATTCAGATCGGGCAGCAGGGAGGCGATGAATTGCTCTGCCTCGCGGGAAGCGGTACCGTTACCGATGGCGATCGCAGTAACCCCATACTTTTTGCACATAGCAGTGATCTCCTGTCGTGCGCGGGCTTTGGCTGCCTCTTGCCCCGGAAGGGTGAAATGACCCACACCGGTAGCCAGCACCTTGCCGTTTTCATCAACGACCGCCAGCTTGCAACCCGTGCGAAAACCGGGGTCAACGCCCAAGGTGACGCGTCCCTTCACAGGCGGAGCCATCAGCAGCTGGTGCAGATTCTTGCCAAACACCTGAATGGCTGCCGTGCCGGCGCGCTCGGTCAACTCGCTGCGGATCTCCCGCTCCAGACTGGGCTTGATCAGACGATCCCACGCATCCTGTGTGGTCAGCCTAATCTGAGCGGTGGTGGTGCTCCCCTCACGAACAAATGCTTTATCCAGCACGGCAACGGATGCCGCATCATCCATCCGCAGAGTCACTTTCAGGAATTCTTCCCGTTCGCCGCGGTTGATGGCAAGGATACGATGTCCCGGCAGGGTTCGGATATCCTGCGAGAATTCGTAGTACATACTGTATACGCTGTCTTCTTCCTTCGCATTTCTGGTTTCAATAACACCACTGCGGTAGCACAGCGCACGAAGCGACTTTCTGGCATCCGCGTCGTCGCTCATCTGCTCGGAAAGAATGTCTCTTGCACCCTGAAGAGCTTCTTCGGCAGTCAGCACACCCTTGTCTTCGTTAATAAACGGCTTGGCAAGCTCTTCAGGGGTGGCATGCTTCTCGTTCTGCATCAAAAGTTGAAGTGCCAGCATCTCAAGACCTTTTTCTTTTGCGATGGTAGCGCGGGTACGGCGCTTCGGGCGGAAGGGGCGATAAATATCCTCCAATTCGGCAAGGGTCACGGCGGATGCCAGCTTTGTGCTGATCTCTTCCGTCAGATTCCCCTGCTCTGTCAGCGTATTTTCGATCTCAGCGCGGCGTTTTTCCAGGCTGCGCAGATACTGCAACCGTTCGTAAATCTCGCGCAGAACCTGATCATCCAGCGAACCGGTCAATTCTTTACGATAACGGGCAATAAACGGAATCGTGTTGCCATCATCGATCAGTTTGAGAACGTTCTCGCACTGAACCGAAGCCAGATGGAACTCCTGGCAAAGCATGGATTTGATATCCAAGTCTCTTCATCCTCTCTTGGGCAAGCTTCTTACCCACGCATTATACCATTTCGGACATCGTTTTTCCAGCGGTTAACGATATTGACGAAGCGTTCCGGTTTTGATAGGATGTGATAGCGTTTACCGAAGGAGGATGAAGCATGACGATCCAACAGGAGATATTGCAATTTCTCGATGCCTTACCGATCGAATACGAATACTATACCCATCACCCGACCCACACCATCGAAGCATGTCTGGAAATGCCCTTTATTACCGGAGATGTGACCATCTGCAAGAACATTTTTCTTTGCAACCGACAGCAAACCCAGTATTATTTATTGTTGCTGAAGCCTGATACCATCTTTCGTACGTCGGTAGTGAGCAAGGCGTTGGGCAGCAGCCGTCTCAGCTTTGCACCGGAGGATTCCCTGCCCCAACTGCTGCACCTTACCAGCGGAAGCGTGAGCCCTTTTGGACTTTTGTACGATCGGGAACACAAGATCATTCTGGCAGCGGAAGAGGCAGTGAAGCACACGGACCGCATAGCGTTTCACCCGTGTGATAACAGCGCAACGATCATTCTGACGCAGGAAGCATTCTGGAACGTGGTTGTTCCCGCTCTTGGTACCGAACCGGTGTTCCTTGCACTGTAAAAGTGCCGAATCTTCCGCTCAGCGTTGATTTTTTGGCAAAAAAAATGTATCATAGATATGCTTCGGATATGTCTGTCCGTTTGCAGAATCGCTATTACCCTGCACCGCAGGAACGAACATCAATGGAGGAATGTATTATGGCCAGAAACAATCACTTCGGCGGCTTTGGCGGCGGCGCCAACATGCAGCAGCTTATGCGTCAGGCGCAGAAGCTTCAGGAGCAGATGACCAAGGCTCAGGACGATATCGATGCCCGCGAGTTTACCGCCCAGGCAGGCGGCGGCATGATCTCCGTTACCGTCTCCGGCAAGAAGGAACTGAAGAGCATCACCATCAATCCCGACTGCGTCGATCCTGATGATGTGGAAATGCTGCAGGATATGATCATGGCTGCCGTAAACGAAGCGCTCCGCACCGCTGAGGAGACCCGCAATGCCGAACTGAGCCGTCTGGCTCCCGGTATGGGCGGTATGTTCTGATTTTTATGGCACAGCAACTGGAACCCATCGCCAAGATGGTGGCACAGCTTTCCCGTTTGCCCGGCATCGGTGCAAAGAGCGCGCAGCGGCTTGCCTATCACATCATCAGCATGCCGCTTGAGGATGTACGGGAGCTCGCCTCTGCGGTCTATCAGGGTCGAAAGGCGATCCAGTATTGCCAGGTATGCGGCAACTATGCCACCGGCGATATCTGCACCATCTGTGCCAACGAACGCCGCCATAACGGGCAGGTCTGTGTTGTGCGTGATCCCCGCGACGTTGCAGCCATTGAGCGCATGCGCGATTTTCAGGGAACATACCACGTATTACACGGTACCCTGTCCCCTATGGACGGCATCGGCCCTGACGATATCCGTATCAAAGAGCTGCTGAGCCGCCTTGCTGACGGGAGCATTACGGAAGTTATCATCGCAACCAACCCCGATATCGAGGGTGAAGCAACCGCCTCCTATATCGCGCGCCTGATCAAACCTATGGGACTGTTGGTTACGCGCATTGCCCATGGCGTGCCTGTGGGCAGCGATTTGGAGTATGCTGACGAGATCACCCTTGCCAAAGCCATCGAAGGACGGCGGGAAATGTAAACACTTTTCCGGCGGCTTTTGCCCCTCCCGAAAGGGATATGAGCAAAGCCGCCTTTTCAAAACGGTCGTACCGAACGGAGGTTCCCCTCATGCCTTATCCGAACCTACAACAGTTTCTGCCATGGGCGCTTATACTGGCGCTGGGAGTGGTTATCATACTGCTGATCCTTGTTCTGCATACGGTCAGCTCCCACAGGGCGCAAACGATCCAGCTTTTACGTATGCTGCAGCAACAGCAAAGCGGCACGATGAATGAATTGCGGGACGATATCAACGCCCAGTCGGTATTGCAGCGGGAAGAATTGCAGGCAAACGTACAGCGTTCCAGCGACTCCATGCTGTCCGTGCTTTCCAGCGTTATGCAGCTGCAGAGGGATCAGGTAAACAGCCTGCTGCAGCAAAGCAGAGAAAGCAACCAGGCCTTTGACCGGCGGCAGCAGACCATGCAGAAGATTACAGAAGAAAGTCTCCAGCGCATGGAGCTTCAGGCACACAATGCAGATATGCAGGCAGCGGCTCTTCTTGCCCAGAACGAGGCGCGCATCGAAACACTGCGTCAGGCTGTTGAAAACGGATTGAACCTGCTTCGAAACGAAAACGCCCAGAAGCTGGAGGAAATGCGCCGTACAGTGGATGAAAAACTGAACGAAACACTTGAAAAACGCCTTTCCGGAAGTTTTGAACAGGTCAGTCAGCAGCTGGAGCAGGTTTACCGCTCCCTTGGCGAAATGAACAGTCTGGCAAGCGGTGTAGGCGATCTGAAGAGAATGCTCGGGAATGTAAAGACTCGTGGTGTCTGGGGCGAGATGCAGCTGGGGGCGTTGCTCGAACAGACACTGACAGCGAACCAATACAGGCGAAATGTGGAAGTTGTACCCGGCAGCGGCGAGCGGGTGGAATTTGCGGTATGCCTGCCCGGGAAGGACGGGCAAGGCAAACTGTACTTGCCCATTGACAGCAAATTCCCGCAGGAGGATTACGCCCGCCTGACCGAAGCCGCAGAGCAAGGAAATGCACCTGCAGCAGACGCCGCACGAAAAGGTTTGCAAAACGCGATCCGCATGGAAGCGAAGCGGATTGGCAAGTATATTGCCCCGCCTTATACAACGGATTTTGCCGTCATGTTTTTGCCATTGGAGGGGCTGTATGCAGAAGTGATGCGCAACAGCGAATTGGTAGAAACCCTGCAGCGTGAGCAGCGCATCCTCATTTCCGGCCCCAGTACGCTGTTGGCGCTGCTGAACAGCCTCCAGATGGGCTTTCGTACCCTTGCGATTGAACAGCGTTCTGCCGAAGTATGGAAGCTATTGGGATCGGTCAAAACCGAATTTGGTTCCTTTGCCCAATTGCTCGCAAAAACACAGGAAAAACTGCAGCAGGCCACCGACAGCATTGATACTGCATTCGTTCGCACCAAAAGGATCGAAAAGCAGCTTAAGAGTGTCGAACAGCTTGAAAGCGAATCCCAACCGGCGTTACTGTCCGGCACGGATACCACTTTACCCGAATAAGAAAACAGCAGCCGCACCTTTCATGTGCGGCTGCTGTTGATTTTCAGACGGGCTCAATTTCCAGCACAACCACAGGCGTACGCTGGTCCATATCCCCGGCGGTGGCGCGGATAAGGGGCATGGTCAGAGAATCCGCCGAAGCAGCCTGCAAGAAGTTTTCAAGCGGCGTTACGGGCATATCTTCGTTGTAGCGGGTACGGTAATGCATGGGAATACAAACCGTGGGTGCGAGCTGTTGCCACACCTGCACTGCTTCTGCTGCATCAATGGTATACTTGCCGCCCACCGGCAAAAGCAGAATATCCAGCTTTCCGATCGCCCGAAGCTGTTCGGGCGTAAGCAGATGTCCCAGATCTCCCGCATGCCCGATCCGAAGCCCTTCTGCTTCAACAACAAAGAATGTATTCGCTCCACGATGGGCTCCGCAGTGATGATCGTGCCAGGTAGCAACACCGGTGATCCTGCAATCCGGCAGGGCGTGGCTGCCGGCAGTATCGATGGACACAAAGGGTGTGGCAACGGCTGCAATGCCGTCATGATCGTGATGATGATGGCTCATGGTGACCACGTCTGCCGCCAGTCTGCGCTTGGGGTACTGATAGAATTCGTCATAAGGATCCATTGCAATAACGGTGCCGTTTTCAAGCTCGAGCGTGAAGAATGCATGTCCCTGATAGCGGATGATCATATTTCTTCCTCCTTGCGGATAATGGATGCCAATAATCCTGTTGCAGCCGACGGCAGCGGCTGCTTTCGGTTCACAAGCGCTGCGCACTCGGTCAGGATCCGGCGGAGCGCTTTGTTCTGTTCGTCTGCACTCAATTCGGTCGCTTTAACGATCCGCCGCAAAAGCGGTTGCGGTCTGTGCGGAGGCGGCGCGGGGTGAGATGACAGCAGTCTGTACAGCGCATAGATCAGCAGCTTTTCGTCACTTGGAAAACCTACAGGCTGCTCTGCTGTTCCATACAGCGGATCGTTCATGGGAAGATCGATCTTGCAGAGCTTCTTTGCTTCATCCTGTACGACCACAAAACCCGCCTCTGTCAGAACGGATAAGAGGCTTCCGATATCGGAAAGATGCCTTGGGGCATCGCAGATCCAATAACAATCGTCCGTTCGGCTCACACGAAGCATGGGCTTGCACCCGGTGGATGCACAGAGCAGCTCCCAGAGCTTTTTCTGGCGTTCGGCAAGCTCACCCATTTTTCACCACGAGCTGAATATGCATCTGATGCATTCCGGCGAACTGACCGTTCAGATCCATTTGATACATCAGATCGATATTTCCGCCATCCTCGTTCACATCATACTGAAGGCGGGTACAAAAAATCGCCATATCCATCGAACCGAAAGGCGTCTGGTATACACCTTCGTAACGCTGTCCTCTGTGGAAGACCATCTGTGTTGCGTAATCGCCATCCCGCTGCATGATGACCGCATCGTCCTTCACGGTGACATGGACTGTTTGCGGCGGAATGCTCTCGTCCAGAATTTCCTGATAGGTAACAGTTGCCGTATCATCATCCAGAACCAGCGTACCGGCAGTCAGCATGGAAATGGGTTCTTCGCTCTCATCATCCCTTCTGGCACAGGACTGGATCGAAACCAGTACCGGGATCTCCTTCATATCTGTCTTCCCCCTTAACGAAACCAAAAACAAATGGTATAATCAATCTATACTATACCACAAGCGAAGGAGTGCTTGCAATGCTGCTGGAAGCACGGGCCAAAATCAATTGGACGCTGGATATTCTGGGCAGGCGCGAAGACGGTTATCACATCATGGATATGCTGATGCAGTCCGTTGCGCTGGCGGACACCGTATCGCTTACGTCCCACGACAGTATACAGCTTTCCGTCATCAACGGTTACGTATCGCAGGTATCCTGCGAAGCCGGCGCAGCTGAACCCGTACCGGTCGATGAGCGGAATATCGCTTATAAAGCAGCAAAGGCATTACAGCGTAGCACGGGCTGTACAAACGGTGCCAGAATCGTTCTTGAAAAACACATCCCTTCCGGTGCGGGAATGGGCGGCGGCAGCGCAGACGCAGCGGCTGTACTTTATGGTCTGAACAAGCTATGGAATCTGAACCTGCCGCCGCACCGACTCCGGGAAATCGGACTGACGATCGGCGCAGATGTGCCTTTTATGCTCACCGGCGGTTTGGCCCGTGTCGGCGGCATCGGCGAAAAAGTCGAATCCATTTCCCCCGCACCGCTTGTATGGCTGGTTCTGTTGCAGCCCTGCGACGGTCTGAGCACGAAAGAGATTTTTACAGCATACGACCATCCCGAAGACAGTCTATGTATCTCCCGCCCTCGCACACAAGCCGCACAGCAAGCTTTGCTTGCCGAAGATCTGGACAGTTTGGGTTTAGCTATGGACAATGTGTTGGAGGCAATCAGTCTGACAAAGCGTCCGAAGATCGGGGTCGCCGGTAGGATGCTGGAAGAAGCAGGAGCGATCCGCGCAATGATGACCGGTAGCGGCTCTGTCGTCTACGGCATATTCCCCGACAGGAGCACCGCATCGATTGCCCAAGCCCAATTGATTGCCAGGGGATATAGCGCCCTTCTTACCTGCACTTCTGATACCGGTATTGCAGAAATCGAGGAAATTTGAAAATAGTGCTTGACAAACGAGATATACACGTGTATAATTTAATAAGTGCTTAGGGGCATGGTGTAATGGTAACACGTGGGTCTCCAAAACCTTTGTTGAGGGTTCGAGTCCTTCTGCCCCTGCCACCTAATCACTCATGTTTTGATACAAAGCATGGGTGATTATTTTTATACTTATGGACAGAAATAGCCGAAAATAGCGGGCAATAGCGACAATTCTGGGCGAAAAGTCGCATTATATCCACTGAATATGATGATATGACCGGTTTGGGATCATTCCCAGACGGCCTTTTTATATTTACAGGAGAAAGATTTTGAAATAACGATTCTGAACGGTGAGAAGAAA
>JAFXBE010000083.1 GCA_017516765.1 Clostridia bacterium
CAGCCAAGAAAACAAAACGTTACCAATGGTTTAGCTGTTAAGCGGCTGGAACAGCCAACAAAAAGGCTTCTTCCCCCAGCGGGGGAGGAAGCTGTCAGGCGTAGCCTGACTGATGGTAGGGGTAATTGCAAGGCGCAGGGGACGCAGTCTTCCGCCCCTCCACCACCCACCCCCCAACCCCGCCCCCAAGCCCCACGAACCGGGGGCGCCCTCGCAGAGCCGTAGGCTCGAGGAGGCGACCAAGCAAGCGCCCGGGGCAGGGTTGGGGCCCCTGCCCCATAAGGGCGCGGAACTGCTGTCCACTCCAAGCGCGGGCGCCCCGCCGAAGGGCGGGGCGAACGTGCACCCGTGAAAGGAGGATATTGATCCCATGCCCACCATCCGTATCACCTGTGGAAACCACACCGCCGATGTGCCTGCCGGCACGCTTTTGCGGGATGCCCTCGCCCTCCTGCCGTCTCCTGCCCGGGAGGACGGTACGCCTGTGCCCGTGCTGGCTGCCATGTGCGGCGGGCAGGTGCTGGAGCTGAACAGCCCGCTGGAGAAGGATGCATCCGTCACGCCCCTTACCTACCGGGACGAGGAGGGGCGGCGGCTGTACGAGCGTTCGCTGCGGTTTCTGTTTCTGGCAAGCATGAAGCGGCTCTTCCCCGGGCAGCGGGTGCGCATGCAGCACTCGGTGGGGCATGGACTGTACATTGCCCCGCAGCAGGGCAGCCTGACCCACGGGGATGTGCGCGCGCTGGAAAGCGATATGCGCAGCCTTGCGGCGCAGGATCTGCCTTTTGAAAAGCTCACATGGACACGGCAGCAGGCCATTGACTATTTCGAAGCCGAGGGCTGGCAGGACAAGGCCGAGCTGCTGCGCTACCGCCCCCAGGAAACCATGACCATGTACCGCATGGCAGGGCTGTGCGAGTATTTCTACGGGGTCATGCTGCCCTCCACCGGGCTGCTGACGGCCTTCGAGCTTCGTCCCCATCACCCCGGGCTGGTGCTGTGCGCTCCCGACCCCCACGCGCCGGAGAAGCCCGCCCCCTATGTGCCCCGCAAGAAGTTTCTGCAGGTGTTCGATGAAAGCCGCCGCTGGTGCTCCATTCTGGGGGCGCAGAACGTATCCGACGTCAACCGCATGATCCGGGATGGCAGAATCCGGGAATTCATCCGCATCAACGAGGCGCTCCACGACCGTTCCATCGCCGCCATTGCAGATGATATCCTGCGCCGCCGGGCACGCATCGTGATGATCTTCGGCCCCTCCTCCAGCGGCAAGACCACCTTTGCCAACCGGCTCAAAGTGCATCTGCAGGTGCTGGGCAAGCTGCCCCACCTGATCTCTCTGGACGATTTCTACCGCAACCGGGCGGACCTGCCGCTGGAAAGCGACGGCACCCCCGATCTGGAAAGCGTGGATGCGCTGGATATCCCGTTGCTGACCCGCTGTCTGGAAGGGCTGCTGGGCGGCGACCGGGTGGATATGCCCCTGTACGATTTCCAGACCGCCAGCCGTTCGCCCAAGGTGCAGCCCATGCAGCTGGGGCAGGAGGAGCTTTTGCTGGTGGAGGGCATCCACGGCATGAACGACCGGATCGTATCCGAACTGCCCGAACAGCTCATGTACGGCGTGTACGTAAGCGCGCTGGGCTGCATCAATCTGGACGACCACAACCGCATCCGCACCACGGATGTGCGGCTTCTGCGCCGCATGGTGCGGGATATGCGCAAGCGTAACACCACCCCTGCCCAGACCATCGACATGTGGCCCAAGGTGCGCATGGGCGAGGAAAAGTGGATCTTCCCCTATCAGGAGCGGGCGGATGTGATGTTCAACACCTCGCTGCACTACGAGCTGCCGGTGCTCAAAACCATGGCATACGAGCTGCTTTTGCAGATCCCGCCCTCTGCGCCCCAGCATCTGGTGGCGCGGCGGCTTCTGAAGATGCTGCACTATTTCCTGCCCGTGGGCGGCGCGGTAATGGAGGAGATCCCCCCGCTGAGTATCCTGCGGGAGTTTGTGGGCGATTCGGCTTTCTACGACATCCATTGACAGATCAAAGCCGTTATAGTATAACTACACATTGGGCAGCCACTGCCTATGTACCTTTGGAAAGGAAGTTATTACCGTGGAGATCGCGATTGCGGTTATCGAAGCGCTGCTGGGTATTTTCAGCGCATGGCTCATGTTTTTGATGATCTACCAGATCGTGCTCAGCTTCTTCGGCTTCAAGCGCAAGACAAAGGATTATCAGGATCACGACCCCGAAGCGCGCTTTCTGGTGCTGGTGCCCGCCCATAACGAGGAAAAGGTCATCGCTTCCATGATCGATAACCTGAACCGTATGGATTACCCCAAAGAGCTGTACGATTTTATCATTCTGGCGGATAACTGCACCGACCGCACCGAAGAGATCGCCCGCAGTCTGGGCGCAGAGGTGATGGTCAGCCGCCGGGAGAGCGAGGATGAGCCCACCGGCAAGCCCATCGTTCTGCAAAAGGCGCTTGCCGCGCTGGGCGATTACAGCCAGAAGTACGACTTGGTCATGTTCTTCGATGCGGATAATATGATCGACCTGAACATGTTCCGCGAGGTCAACAGCCAGTATATCGACTCCGGCCGCACCGCCGATGTGATCCAGTGCTATCTGGGCTGCAAGAACAAAAAGAGCATGGTGGCCTTTGCCGACTATGTCAGTTACACCATCACCAACCGGTTTATGCAGTACGCCAAGCAGCGCGTGGGCCTGAACGCCGCCATCGGCGGTACCGGTTTCTGCGTTTCTGCCGATTATCTCTACGGCCGCGGCGGCTGGACCTCCATGAGCCTGACCGAAGACTTTGAGCTGCAGATCGAGACCATCTGCGAAGGCCGCCGCCTTCTGTGGAACAACGAAGTCCGCATCCACGACGAAAAGCCCACCAAGCTGCGCGCCTGCGCCCGCCAGCGTCTGCGCTGGGCACAGGGCCGCTGGTTCGTATCCTTCAAGAACACCCCCCGGCTGTTCAACGCCTTCGTCAAGGGCAAGATCAGCTTCTGGGAGTTTCTCAGCTCCTTCTGGGGCATGTACAATATGTCCCCCTTCGCGGTGCTTACGCTGGAGGCGGTTCTGCTGGGCATTCTGGAGCTGATCCGGCTCTTTGCCCCCGAAGCGCCGGTCATGGTCAGCTTCGGCACCATGTTCAATTTCAATCTGGTCAGCCTGCTGATCATGTTCTACAGCATCTATGTGCTGTTCTATGTGGGCGACTGGCTGGATAACCACCGTACCCCCAAGTGGGGCGATGTGTTCCCCATTTTTGTTTCCATCCTGATCAACATGTTCCTCGGCGGCTTTGTGAACCTGATCGGTCTGTTCAAGCACCGCCAGCAGAACGTGTGGGTCAAGACCGAGCACTCCATCAATGTAGATATGGACGAAGTGCTGGCCGCCCCCAAGGCAGAGGAAACGGAAAACGCCTGACCCGGCAGCGCTTCTGCTGTTAAACGCCATGTTTTCGATCGAGAACATGGCGTCAGCTCGTCAAAAAACACGCCTGCGGCGGCTTTTTTGACGACATTTGCACCGTTTGCCTAGGAGCCTACGGCTCCCCGGGCGGCAAACGGCGATAGGAACCCCTTGCTACGCAAGGGTTCCGAAACCACCGTACACGCC
>JAFXBE010000084.1 GCA_017516765.1 Clostridia bacterium
CTTTTCGCTCGCCGACTTTGGTGGGCAGCTCGCTGCCCACCAAAGTCGTTCCAACAACCGTCCGTCTCGTCCTCTCAACTGGCTTTCTCCTCGTGAGTTCCTTGCTTCTTTCACTGTACAAGATGTTTGACAAACCTACAGCTACTTATTCCATGGGGATCATTCCTCGGCAAGCCGTTTTTCGATGGCGGCGATCACCGTCTCCAAAACCTTTACACGGGCAAACTGCTTGCTGTCGGCCTCCACCACCGTCCATGGCGCGTAGGCGGTGTTGGTCTTTTGGAGCATATCGTTGACCGCTTCTTCGTAAAGAGACCACTTTTCACGGTTGCGCCAGTCTTCTTCGGTAATCTTCCACTGCTTGTCCGGGTTTTCGCTGCGGCTGTTGAAACGCTTCAGCTGCTCTTCGGGGCTGATCTGCAGCCAGAACTTGCACAGCACTGCGCCATCCCGGTGCAGATCCCGCTCGAACAGGTTCATTTCCTCATAGGCACGCTTCCACTGGGCTTCGGTGCAGAAGCCTTCCAGACGTTCCACCATCACGCGCCCATACCATGTGCGGTCGAATACGGTGATGTCGCCCCGCTTGGGCAAGGCTTTCCAGAACCGCCACAGATGGTGGTGCGCCTTTTCCTCGGCAGTGGGGGAGGCGATGGGCACCACATCGAAGCAGCGAGGATCCAGTGCGCTGGTCAGGCGGCGGATGCTGCCACCCTTGCCGGCTGCATCCCAGCCCTCGAAGGCGATCACTACAGGGATGCCCTTGCGGAACAGCTCGTATTGCAGCTTGTGCAGCTTCTTCTGGGCTGTATCCACAGCTTCCTTATAGGAGCCCTCCAGCGTCAGATTGGTTTCGTAAGTCTCCAGCGTGGCAATGGGCTCCGTGGGGATGGGCTTATGGTCGGTAAGGGTCTCGGTATCCCAGCTGCGGTCGCCGTTCTGGCGCAGGGTGATGGCCTGCTCCATGGAAGCGATCACAGTTTCGTACAGGGTGCGCTTGGCAGCCTTCTTATCCTCACCGCTGAGCAGATGCCATTCCGCGCCGGGCTGTGCGCTTTCCTCCATGACCTGCCGATAAGCCGCCTGCCACTTGTCATAGTGCTTGTTCTGGGCAAAATCGGCCTTGGTAAGAGCTTTGCGGGTCATCTTGCGGCTGTGTAGTTCCTTGAGCCGCTGTTTCTGCACCTTTGCGGGCACATCGATAAAGAATTTCTCGATCACTGCGCCATCCCTGAGAAGCATCTGCTCCATCAGCCTGATCTGCTTCAGTCTGCGTGCGCTGCGCTTGGGGTGCTTGCCCTTGACCAGCATTGCACACAGGTCATGGTACCAGCTGCCGATAAACACCGATACCATACCTTGTTTGGGCATATTGACCCAGTAACGGTGCATGGCGGGGTAGAGATCTTCGTCGTCGGAATAGAGACCTTCCACGGCTACGCTGTACCCACGGGGGTCAAGCCCCTCCAGCAGTTCTCCGGCAAGGGTGCCTTTGCCGGAGGCCTGCCAGCCTTCCAGCACGATCACCATGGGGATCTTGGCTTCCTGCAGCTTGTGCTGCAAAGCCATCAGCTTTTCTTTGGCAGCATCGAAATCGTATGCCTTGGGTTCGGCTTCACCGGCAGGCTGGGCTTCCGCAGGGCTTTCGCTGTCTTCTTTGGCGGGTTCACTCTCGGCGGCGCATACCGCTGCTTCCGCTTCGGGAGCCTCCCCGCAGACGGGGATGGGTGCCTCGGCCTGAGCAGCCGCAAGGGCCGCCTGCTCCCTTCCGCCGAAGAAGATATCGTCCACGGCTCTGTCCCATGCGGACATAGTCTTGGCGGGGGCTGCGGGGACGGCTTTCACCGGCTCTGTGACAGGTTCACTTTCGGTGGCGCATACATCTGCATCCGCTTCAGGAGCCTCCCCACAGACGGGGATAGATGCTTCGGCCTGTGCAGCTGCAAGAGCTGCCTGCTCCCGCCCGCCGAAGAAGATATCGTCCACGGCTCTGTCCCATGCGGACATGGGCTTGGCGGGGGCTGCGGGAACGGGTTTCACCGGCTCTGCAATAGGTTCGCTCTCGGCGGCGCATACGTCTGCATCCGCCTCAGGATCCTCCCCGCAGGCGGGGACGGATACCTCAGCCTGTGCAGCTGCAAGAGCTGCCTGCTCCCGTCCGCCGAAGAAGATATCGTCCACGGCTCTGTCCCATGCGGACATGGGCTTGGCGGGGACGAGTTCGCATACAGGGGCGCAGGCTTCTGCTTCTGCGGCAGCCAACGCCGCTTGCTCCATAGCCTTCTTTTCTCGTCCGCCAAAAAACAGTTCGTCAACTACGGAATCCCATAAAGTCATCGGTCGCGCCTCCTTGGTATAGCGGTGTATGGTTGGAGATCAGTAAGACAGGGTCACAAAATCGGAGAATACTTCATCGCCGTAAATATCGGTCAGGCAGAAACCGTAAACATAATCCACATCGCCTTCCACTTCTTCAAAGGAGAAGGGAATGGTGCAATCCTTGCCAACGGTGATGGGGTCGCCCTCGAAGGGCTCCACCTGCTGGTTGCCTTCGGCATCCCAGTAGACCAGTTCGTACTGGGGTACAACTACATCGCCCTTCTTCAGCTCGGTAACGCCGCGGGCAGGCATGCCGTTCTCGGTCCAGCCCTCGGTGGTGCCCACCACGATGCCGTTGGGGTTTTCCTCATCGAAGGTGATGAGCAGATAGGTGGCATCGCCGTTGAGGGTGATGGGAACAAGGGAACGCACATACTGCTCGTTGGCGACCTGGTCGTACATGCAGACCATCTGACCGTCCAGATGTCCCCAGGTGCCGTCAAAAAGACCGTAGATCTTGCCGCGGTTCCAGTCCACGATCACATCCTGCACATAACCCAATTCCACGTAGCATTCGAAATCGGGGTCGCTCATATCCATCATCAGGTTGGCTTCCACCTTGCCCAGCACTTCCAGCTGCTGGGGGGTAAGCTCCATGGTGTAGGCATATTCGCTGTCGCTGCCTGCGAAGGGGTTGTCCAGCGTAACTTCACCGTCTGCGGTCTGCACGGTCACCTGGTTGCTGCTCTGGGCAGCGGTGGTGGTCTGGGTGTTGCCGATGCCCCAGAAATCGAAAATGCTGCCGGTCTGGGGGGCGGTGGTCGCTGCGGGCGCTTCGGTGGCGGTACTAAAGCCCCAGAAATCGAAGATGCTGCCGGATTGGGGTGCCTCGGTCACAACGGGTGCTTCGGTTGCGGTGTTGAAGCCCCAGAAATCCAGCGCAGAACCGCCGGAAGAGCTGCTGCCGGAGGTGCCGAAGAAGCTGTCGCCCCAGTAACCGCTGCCGTAGCCGCTGTCGGTGGCAAAGCTGCTGTCGCTGTAGCCGCTCAGGTCGCCCCACAGGCTGGCGGAAGAGCTGTCATAAGAGCTGTTGTAGCTGGAGGAACCGGTGCCGCCCAGCAGCATACCGAGGAAGGAATCCAGCGAGAAATCCGCGCTGTTGCTTTCCTGGTAGCCCGAGCCGTACAGGCTGCCCCACAGGTCGTCTGCACTCTGGGAATAGCTGTCCGCGTCGCTGGAGTACTGGGAGAACCAGTCGATCTCGGCAGACTGTACACTCTGGGAGGAAACGCTGGGGCTGCCGAAGCCGAACAGATCTGCCAGACCAAAGCCACCGGAGGAGCCGGAGCCGATCTTGCCGATAAACTCGTTTACAAAAGCGGTATGCTTGGGGGTCAGATTCTGGGTGTCGTACTGCTTCATGTAGGTGGAAGCGTTGTAGCGGGTGGAGAAAGGCACCAGAATGCTCAGACCCGTAACACCGGAAAGGTTGCTGGTGTGGCGGGAGTAGACCACCGCATCCTCCAGCGCAGCCTTGATCTCGCTGGCGGCATCGGAGTCGAAGCGGGAGAAAACCTCGGCGTAGGTGGTCATATCCACCATGTCGGAGGCGGCATTGGAGATCTCGCCGAAGGAGCGCATGTTCTGGCGCAGACGGGAGAGGGTGCTGAAGTCGCTGTCCAGCTGCTTGGTCAGCGAAGTCGCCATCTCTTCCACGGCGGCCTTCAGTGCGCCCATGGCGGAAAGGTCGATCACGGACAGGGTGGCGTATTCGCTGCGGCTGTACTGCTGCACGCCGTTTACAAAGCTGTCCACGATGTACTTGCCCAGTTTTTCGATGTTGATGCCGGGGTCGGCGGCCAGCTTGGGCAGCCAGCCGTCATACGACCAGCCGGTACCGGGCTCCAGCTCTTCGCTGGCGATCATGTAGTCGGCAAAGGGGGTCAGATGCAGGGCCATTTCGTAACTGCCCATCAGGCAGGCATCAAAGCCCACAAAAGCGAAGGGCGTACCGCGCATACCCTTGGTGGCGTTTTTGAGCGCGCTGTAGATCTCGGGGTAGTACAGGCTGTCACCGGTGATCTCGTCATGGCACAGACCGCCGGTAGCGCCGGAGCCGTGATCCCACATGATCAGACCGTAACGGTCGGCGGGGAAGTTCTCAAAGCCGTACTCCAGAAAATCCTGCAGGGCGGCATCGTCGCCCATGTTGACGCTGCCAAGGCTTTCCTGCTGCTTCAGGCCACTCTTGCTCAGCGTCCAGCGCTCGGCTTTGCGGCTGGCAATGCCGCTGGTCTGCCAGCGGGAGGTGCCGCCGGTCTGGATGTAGATGGTCAGATCGCCGTTCTTGACCACGCCGCTCTTGACCATCTCCGTCAGGTCGGAGGTAGCCATACCGGCGCGGGATTCAAGGTCGGTACCGCAAAGGTAGACCATCAGGGTAAAGGTGTCGCCGGCTGCTTCGGCAAAGGTGAAGGGAGCCAGAAGCAGGCAGATGGAGAGAACCAGACTGAGACACTTCTTCATGTGTGCGTATCCCCCTTTGGCATATCGTAGGGTATA
The DNA here is from genome assembly GCA_017516765.1 of Clostridia bacterium. Classification (GTDB taxonomy): domain Bacteria; phylum Bacillota; class Clostridia; order Christensenellales; family Aristaeellaceae; genus Limiplasma. Next base: position 4,882 of record JAFXBE010000084.1, read on the forward strand.
TCATCAAGCAGCGCATGAGCCGCCGGTGATCAGATGTCGATAAACTCCCGGAATTCCCGCATGATGCCGATGCCGTCCGGGTAGTGGGCGGCAAACTGGGGCACGGCGTGGCTGGGGAAGCTGTTGCCCTCGATGAACACGGGACCCTTTTCGGTAATGGCCACATCCCATGCCACAAAGCGCATCTGGGGCACCTTCTGGGCGGCGGCAAGGCACATGGCCTTGGCTTCTTCGAAGAAAGGCACGGTAAAGCCGATAATGTCGGTGCCGGTCATGGGGTGCTGGGTAAAGGTATTGCCCTGCTTGTCCGCGCCTACGGTAAGCAGTGTACCGCTTTCCAGATCCACCCGGGCAGCCATGCCGCCCTGATCCACGTTATCCATCACGTTGCCGTTGCCGATGCGCAGGAAGGCATATACGATGCCCTGCTTCTTGTCGCCCAGCAGCGTGGCAATGCGGATGGTGTTTACCGAGGTGGGGCACATACGCATCATTTCGGGATGCTGAATGACCCGCTCCTCAATAATGCCGATCTGCTTTTCACGCAGCTCCTTGAGGAAATCGGCTTCCCGACCTTCCCAGTGGTCGCGGGTAAAGCGCTCGATGCCCACGCCGCTGCTGCCCTCCAGAGGCTTGGCGATCAGGTCGCCGTTTTCGCTGAGAAAGGCGGTAAAGGCCTCGAGGGTGGTATCGTCATCCACCTTCATCCAGTTGCGTCCCACTTCGTCCTTGAAGAGGGTGTTGAAGGTGGCTTTGTCGTCGAACAAATACCAGTATGCCTTGTCGTTCATGCGGCGCACGATGGTGTTGCTGAGCCCGCGGGTGATCTGGGTCTTTTTCTGCTCATCGTTTAGCCGGTACATCTGGGCGATCTTGTAGTCCACATAGCCTGCGTTGTACTTCAGCGCGCAGCGGAGCATATCGCACAGCAGCCACAGACGGCTCTTGCCGCTGCGCTCCTTCAGGATGCCCGTGGTCTTCCACATGGCTTTGAAATCCATCCGTACCAGCCGTTTGAAAAAGAACGAAAGCTTGCTCATCGGTTAAAATCCCCTTTTACACATTGAAGCGGAACAGCACGATATCGCCGTCCTGCATCACATATTCCTTGCCTTCGCTGCGCACCAGACCCTTTTCCTTGCAGGCATTCATGCTGCCAAGGGTGGTCAGATCGTCGTAGGAGACCACCTCGGCGCGGATAAAGCCGCGTTCGAAGTCGGTATGGATCTTGCCCGCAGCCTGAGGGGCCTTGGTACCCTTGGTGATGGTCCAGGCACGGCACTCGTCGGCACCGGCGGTCAGGAAGGACTGGAGACCCAGCAGCTCGTAGCTGGCGGCAATGAGGCGATCCAGACCGCTCTGCCCCAGACCCAGCTCGGTGAGGAACTCGGCCTTTTCTTCCGCATCCATCTGAGCGATCTCTTCTTCGATCTGTGCGCTTACGATGAACACCTGAGAGCCCTCGCCGTCTGCCAGCTCCTTAACGGCCCTTACATAGGGCAGGTCGGCTTCGCCGTCGCCCACGTCGCTGTCGGCAATGTTGGCGGCGTAAATGACGGGCTTGTCGGTCAGCAGGAACCAGCCGTTTACGATGGTCTTTTCATCGTCGGTCATGGGCAAAGTACGGGCGGGCTTTTCGGCTTCCAGATGCGCCTGCAGGCGTTCGCCCAGCTCGGCTTCGGCAGCCATTTTCTTGTCGCCGCCCCGGAACAGGTGGCGTGCCTTGTCGGTGCGCTTCTGCACGGTTTCCAGGTCGGCAAGGATCAGCTCCAGCTGGATGACCTCGATGTCGCGCACGGGGTCGATGGAGCCGTCCACGTGGATGATGTTTTCATCCTCGAAGCAGCGCACCACATGCACGATGGCATCCACCTCGCGGATGTGGGAAAGGAACTTGTTGCCCAGACCTTCGCCCCGGCTGGCGCCCTTGACCAAACCGGCGATATCCACGAATTCGACGGTGGCGGGGGTCACCTTCTTGGGGGAGTACATCTGCGCCAGCACATCCAGACGGCTGTCCGGTACGGGCACGATACCCGTGTTGGGCTCGATGGTGCAGAAAGGATAATTGGCAGCCTGTGCGCCTGCCTTGGTGATGGCATTGAAAAGGGTGCTTTTACCGACATTGGGGAGACCTACGATACCAAGTTTCATCTGTCCACTTCCTCAGTACATACTATTGTGCACTTTAGTATAGCCCGAAAACGCAAAAATTGCAATAAAACAAAGCGTGAACAAAACGCTTTGGAGAGAGGACGGCGGTTGACAGGAAAGCAGTGCGGGGATATAGTATCTGTAAGAATAAACGGTATAAAGGAGCTGCATGGCATGTATGGAAGAAACGGCATTTCCGCAGGGATCCCGGGGGAGACGGTGGGCGGTATCACTCTCCGGTATACGGCAGCGCATACGGCACAGGTCAGCGTTGTTCAGCAGGGAAGAGAAGCAGCCTGTCTGCGCCTGCCCAAAGCGGAGGAACCCCGCACGCTGCTGCTGCCTGTAGCTTTGGCGGCAGGGGAAGAGGTGTTTCTCTTTCCGGATGAAGGCATCCGTTTGGAAAGCCGGCAGCTGCACCCGGCGGCGCAGGTGGCAACCGGGCGCAACCCGATCACTGCCATGGATTACCCTGACCCGGATATGATCCGTGTGGGGGATACCTATTACATGATCTCCACCACCATGTATTTCATGCCCGGCGGCATTCTGCTGCGTTCGTATGATCTGATCCGCTGGGAGATCTGCTCCCGTATCTACGATGTGCTGGAGGATACGCCCCGCCAGCGGCTGGAGGAGGGAAACGCTTACGGCGCAGGCATGTGGGCGGCCACGCTGCGGTATCACAAAGGCACCTTTTATGTGATCTTTGTTGCCAACGATACCCGCAAGACCTATCTGTACCGTGCGGAAGCCCCGGAGGGCCCCTGGCGCAGAAGCGAGATCGAGGGCTTCTACCACGATTGCTCCCTGCTCTTTGATGATGACGACCGCATTTATCTGGTCTACGGCAACCGGCAGATCCACCTGACCGAGCTGAAAGAAGATCTTACCGCCCCCAAGCCCGGCGGGCTTGACCGCATCGTAGCCGATTCGGGCGAGAGCCCCACCCTTGGTTATGAGGGCTCCCACCTGTACAAGATCGGAGGCAGATATTATCTGTTCCTGATCCATTCCCTGAAGGAACGCTGGCGGCGGGTGGAAACCTGTCTGATGAGCGAGAGCCTGACCGGGGAATTCCGGGGCGGCATCGTGATGAACGATGATATGGGCTATGCCGATGCAGGTGTGGCGCAGGGCGGCATCGTGGATACCCCCGACGGACGCTGGTTTGCCATTCTGTTTCAGGATATGGGGGCAGCGGGGCGCATTCCCATGCTGATGCCCATGGCATGGGAAAACCATATGCCGGTGCTGGGGCTGGACGGCTGCATCCCTCATGAAATCTGCAATCTGTCCACCCGTCCGGGTTATGTATACAAGCCCCTGTGGGACAGTGATGATTTCATCTCCGGGCAGCTGAAGGAGGTCTGGGAGTGGAATCACATTCCCAAACGGGAACTGGTCACCCTTGGCGGAGGAGAGCTGCGCATCCGTACCGGCAAAACCGCCGAAAGCCTGCCCAAGGTGCAGAACACCCTTACCCAGCGCGCACTGTTCCCGACCTGCGCCGCCGAAGTGACCGTGGATGCCTCTTGCCTGAAGGACGGCGACCGGATCGGTCTGTGTGCTCTGCAGAAGCACTGGGCATGGGTCGGGCTGGAAAAGGCGGATGGTGCATACTGTCTGGTACTGCGGAGCCGTCAAAAGGGCGATGGGGAAGAGGGCGCTGTGCGGGCATCCCTGCCCTGGGCAGAGCCTGTGGTGCGCCTGCGTGCCGAGATGGATTTTTCGCCCGAGACCGATCTGGTGCGCTTTTTCTATCGGACCACCGAGGGCTGGCAGCCGCTGGGGGAAGCCCACAGGATGTTCTTTATGCTGGAGCACTTTACCGGTAACCGTTTCGGGCTGTTTGTACAAGCCACAGAAAAGCCCGGCGGCGAAGGGGCGTTTTCTGCCTTTAGCATGGAGCCGCTTGGTAAATAAGCCCTGCGGGAGGGACGTAAAGCAAATGAATACGAGCAAAAACAGAAGCTGACGCGGGCTTCTGTTTTTGCTTGTGAGAAAAAATGAAAAAAGGGCTTGCAATTTTTCGGATTGTGTTATATACTCATATAGCTGCATCGGAAACGACAGCATGGGATTATAGCTCAGTTGGTTAGAGCGCCACGTTGACATCGTGGAGGTCATAGGTTCGAGCCCTACTAATCCCACCAGCGTGCAAGCCCTTGAAACATAAAGGTTTCAAGGGTTTGCTTTTTTGCTCAGATTTGTCATTTTGAGGCACCAATAGCAAAGATTGGGCTTCAAAATCACAAATCTGGCAAAAGGGGTTCGCTGAAACCCTTGCCCCATAGGGGCTAGAGAGGTGTTTTTCTGCCACAAATCTGGCAAAAAGTTGTTGTTAGGTGGAAGTGGCGAAGGAACTGTTCAGCTGGTTGATCAGATCAGAGTGCTTCATTACACCAGAGTGCCTCCTGCGAGCATATACTGTTTCTACCATACGAGTATCAGCATGCCCAAGCAAGTCAGCAACCTGCTTTGCAGAGATTCCGCTCTCGCAGATCTGCGTTGCATAAGTGGTGAGAAAATCATGGTTTGTATAGTTCTCGATATTCAACTTCTTAAAGGCACTTTTATATATACGGTGGTAGGCTGAATAACATAGAGGACTAGATCCACCGAGGACAAAACCGGTTCTCGCCGAAGCAGTGGTTAGAATTTGAACAAGTGGTTCAGGAAGTATTACTGTGCGGATTGAGTACTCGGTTTTTCCGCATTCACGCACTACGGGTTTGCTGTTTTAGGATAAGTTACTATTCTCTGCTCTCGGCAGAATTTACCTTGCAGGTTGATGTTTTCCCAGCACAGTCCCAGAATCTCTTCCAAACGCATACCTGTATATGCTAAGAGTCCCATGTACAGCCGTTCGCGTTCACTTTCCATTTTCGGTATTTCTTGCTTAACATGCATCATTTCTTCGTCTGATAATGCCTTATGATGTCTGGCATTCTTTGCACGTATTGCAAGTAAAGTGTTTTTGAAAGGTGTATCATCAATTAGCTTCATTTCCAGGGCAACCTTGAAGATTCTTGAGGTTAAGCCGCCAATACGTTCGATTGAGCGCCGGTTTAGGTTTTTCTTTCTGCCGTGATCTTCAGCCTGTGCCATCCAGTTATCGAAGTCTTGAATTGTGCTTACACTTACTTCGCCTAATCTCATATCACCAAGAAAGGGGAGAATGTTGTTCTTCAGATATTGGCTGTAGTTGGCCACTGTTTTTGGAGCGAGTGGGTTAACATAGGTCTTTCGAAATACCTGCTCAACGAATTCACGCACTGTTGGAACAGTACATTTTGACTCACCGAGCTTTATCACACCTTCCTCAATGAGAACCTGGGCAACGGAAAAGATCTCATGGGCACTTTCATTGCGGATTTGGTACTGCAGATTCTTTCGTTCGTTGCACAAAATGAACGCGAGAACATCAAGAAGCGCCAAGCAGAAGGCATTGCAGCAGCAAAAAAACGTGGTGTGAAGTTTGGTAGACCACCTTGTGAACTACCATCGGACTTTACTCAAATGGTGGAGGAGTGGAAACGAGGTGATTTATCATTTGATGATCTATTGAAGTCCTGCAATATTAGTGAGTCAACCTTATATCGTAGATTAAGAGAACAAAAAAACAACTGAGGAACCCAGCTGTCATAATGTGTACGTTTTGAATCTTCACTCAAAGCGTTTGTTTTGTTGAAAAAGTGGATAAAGAAGAAAAAGTCGTATTGAAAAGCAAATACGATTAGGATATAATTGGCAGTGTAAATCTATCGATCAAAAAGTACACCTTTTGAAGAAGGTATAAATGTCGAATTACTTCGTAAGACGCATTGAGAGGAGTCATGGCATGCGAAGATTATCACTTCGTGAGAAGATACAGTACGATTGTAAGTATAACCGTGCTTTATTTGCGATGCTCATAACTCCAATGATCTTTCTCTTTGTGTTTCGTTATTTACCAATCTGGGGTGTCCAAATTGCCTTTCGAGATTATCATCCCTTGGCTGGTATCTCAACAAGTCCGTGGTAGGAAATTTTTTTGCATACTATAAAGGGAGATTAGTAAAGAAGGGCTCGCCTTGTTCTCTGAGTTATCAATGACTGATTAACGGATAACGCTTGCGAAAAGGATGGAGAGTCTATATGAATGAGAGGAAGAAAATACTCATAAATAATCTTTCAGTTCCGTTCTATTCTGAAGATGAAGAGTCTTACTCGCCCGTATATGACATAAGGATTCAACGGTTCACCCCCATTATTTTTCGAATAGAAGAATATAAGCTCTATTTTGATTGTGACATGTCACATTATATAATCACTTATAATCAGTTTGGAAAAAAAGGTGAATCAACAAACACTCTATTTGGAGCAAATTTCACTACAGAATCTTCTATCGATTATTATGTTCCAGGCATGGAGCAAAGCTCGTTTTCAAAGCAAGTCTTATACTATGATATTTGGCGAGATGGAATCTTAAATCTGACTGTTTTGATGCCTGTTGATAATACAATAATCATACAATTTTCTTTTACTGAGCAGCAATGCGATAATTGGGGATGGGATAACTTTTCAACACGAACTTGCCAGGTTTCTCTTGAGTTCTTTGATTAGTTGGAATACTAACCAGCCAGGACAATACCCCAACTCAAAGCAAGCCAGAGTATCAGGACAGACATACTTCTTGACAGCACTTTAGACACAAAGACAGAAGGCATGAGGGATCATAATGGACGAAAAAAAACTAAGTGTTTTACACGCCATAGATAACCTATCAAATATAAAGAGGAACATTAATGAACGTTCTGTTCCTGAACTAGAAACCATTCTTCTAAAGCTCGAATCAACTATGGAGCGACATCGAAAGAAAATGGGTGGAGTAGTAGGGACAGTATCTCTATTTCTTAATGCTTCATATTATAAAAGATTACAGGAACAATGGGACCACTTATTACGTATTAGATGCTCGCTATATGAAAAGCTTTACGATCTCAACAACTGGAACGGACCATATAGAATACCAAATTCCGGAAGGAAATACAGTTGTCTCGGTTGGTGTAGTTCGGACCCATTAGAGTTTATTGTATGGAGACGGCACCTTACTGGAACTGAAAAACCAGTAAGACCATTATTGTCGCAAAATTCTGAGAGAGAATGGGCGAAATACGCATGGCAAAAGGAAACTCTTTGTATTGATTGTATCGTTAGTCATAATCTGTACTGTGTTGTATGTGGCGAAGTGATAGGTTCCTCTGAGGAGAAGGAAGAATACGATGGGTACTGTATATGCGGAAGTTGTATTGCGGATAGACAAGGACAGTATGCACTGGCCAGTGAATTTGTGGGGCAATGTCACTGTTGTGGAAAACAACACGTTCTGCTCAAACTGTTTGACAGAAAGCTGCTTTGTGATAGCTGCTATAAAGTTGAATAGATTGAACACCTGCTGAGCCGTGAACACCCGATGAACACCCATCCTGCGAACACCCAGCCAGTGGGGCAGGAAGAACGGAAACCCAGTAATATCAACGTTCTTCGGCATGTGAACACCTTACATAAATCTTTCGCAAACTTTACCGCCTAAGCAGAGCACATCGTTCACATCGATGAGGTCACTGGTTCGAGTCCAGTAAGCACCACCATACCGGAGAAATCCGAACTTGATTCCTGTAGGGAACGGGTTCGGATTTCTTCTTGTGTAACGAAAACCCCCGCTTCGAGCGGGGGTTCAGAAAGCTTAAAGCTATGAGTCCATTCGTAAAGCCCCATGGTAGAATAGTAGAAGGTCTGCCAACCGCTACTAAAGAAAAGGAGAATACGAATGGACAAGAATACTTTAGCACATACCACATGGGAATGTAAATATCACGTTGTGTTTGCGCCAAAATATCGTAGACAGATAGTTTATGGGA
>JAFXBE010000085.1 GCA_017516765.1 Clostridia bacterium
CTTTTCGCTCGCCGACTTTGGTGGGCAGCTCGCTGCCCACCAAAGTCGTTCCAACAACCGTCCGTCTCGTCCTCTCAACTGGCTTTCTCCTCGTGAGTTCCTTGCTTCTTTCACTGTACAAGATGTTTGACAAACCTACATTCGAACGAATTGATGATTATTTTACCTTTCTTTCACACCGGCAGGGATGCTTCTTGCCCACTCGCTGCGTCTCAGGCTCCACACCCTGTACGCCGAGCGGAGGCACAGAACCAGCGGCACCGCCAGAAGGATCCCGGTGATGCCTGCGGCAGAACCGCCCAAAAGAACACTCAGGATCACCGTGAGGGGGTGCAGTCTGGTTGCCTCACTCATCATTTTGGGAGAGAGCCAACTGCTCTCCAGCTGCTGTACAAGTACCACCACAGCCATCGCCCACAGGATCTGCCCCGTGCCCCCCTGCAGGCTGAAGAGCAGCACCAGAGCCCCGCCGAACAGCGGACCCACATAGGGGATCAGCTCCAACAGCCCCATTGCCGCCCCCAGCAACAGCCACGCAGGCAGACCGCACAGAAGCAAGCCCACAGCTGTAAGCCCGCCAACCGCCAATGACAGCAGCAGCTGACCGCGCACATAACCGGCTGTTTCCCGTCGGATCTCTCCAAGCAGCTGCAGGACGATGCCCCTGCATGCAACCGGCAGCAACAGCAGCAACCATCTGCCGATGGATTTCCGATCCTTCAAAAAATAAAAACCAAACACCGGCGCAAGCAACCATTTGCCGATGTCCCCGACACTTCTTTGCGCCCACCCCAGCACGGCAGGAGCAGCATTGCCCAACCATTCTCTGCCTTTGGTCAACAGCAGCTGCTCCAGACTGCCGCCTGCCGATATCCCGTAACCGGCAAGCCAGCCCTTTACGGTTTCCAGCCATTGCATCGCCTGCTGGGCTGCCGCGGGCGCCAATGCAGCCAGCAGCCTGGCCTGTGCGATCAACGAGGGCAGCAGCAGCGCCATCAGCAGCGTAATGACCAAAGCAACCCCGAACAGGCTGAGCCACGCTGCTATACCGGGTTTGCATTTTTTCTCCAGCACCCTCATCAGCGGGAGCGCTGCCATGGCAACAGCCCAGCCGCTTACCAGATGTATCGCCGCCTCAAGCAGCAGCCGTCTGCACACAAACGCCACCAGAACCCCGGCAGCAGCCGCTGCCCACACAAGCTTTTCCCGCCGCCGGATTCCACCTGTTCTTTGCATCAAAACGCCTCCGGGCGCACATTCTGCTAACGGAAGAGCGCGGGATGCAGCAGTTCGCATCCCGCGCCGGTCGCAGCTTACAGGCTCTTGGCCATGCGCATGAACTTATCCACGCTGCGCTGCGCCTGCTTTTTCAGCTTCTGGTTGCCGGGCATTAGCATTGCGCCCGCACCGGCTGCAAAGCCCAATGCACCTACCATCACGGTCTTCATCATATTCATTCCGTTTCCCCCTCCAACCTTCTGCAGATTTGTGCCCACGAACAGAGATGCGCTACCATCACCCTTCCTTCTCCCCCATACGGATGGTATTGAAGAGCATAGCTGGTTTTTCCCAACAGACCGTAAAGTGGCCCCGGGCTCACCTCCAGTGCAAGGATCCTGAAGCTGCTGCTGCACAGCACCATGTCGGAAACGGCGCCCGCCAGATTACCGTTTTCCAGATAGACATGGCTGACCGGTGCAGGGAGCTTCGAGGGCAGCCCGCCGGGCTTCTGCCTTGCCGCTACGCAGAGCCTTCCCACCCATTCCAGACCGGAAGCCGGGATCCATTTGGCAGCCCCGAGACCGCGGCGAACCACCACGCCGTACAGCACCGCATTCTCTGTATCCGCAACAGCGCGTTCCACCTGTCCGATCTGCCTGCCTGCATAGACCACCTGCAAGCCGACCATACGATTCAGGGTCATCAGCATACAGCAGCCCTCCTGTTCATCGGCAGGGGTATGTTGCCCACGCAAACCGTTTTTCCGGCAAACAATGCATGGCAGCGCAGCCAGTGTTTGAGGTGTATTTTCCTGATGATGGCAGCGTTGCGCAATCAACAGGGCTGATCCGACCAAATTCCCGACATTTCTTTGCTGTGCTGTCCCTTCATTTGCCAATTGAATCGAAAAAAACTGTGCATTGGCAGCATATACCTGCTAACAGATGCAGCAAACCCATCCTCCCGTACGTATGATGGGTGAATGGCCGATGAATCGAAGCCATTGCAAAACAAAGGAGGTATTTCCAAATGCAAAAGAACCACCACTACAAAAGATGCCTCCGGGCGCTGACCATTACCGCCGCGCTGGCAATGCCTGTTGCTTCCCTCGCCGAGAGCTACATGGTGGTGCAGGGCGGCAAGCTGAACCTTCGCAAGGAACCCTCTCTGGAAGCTGCCGTGCTTGGCCAGTTCCCCACCGGTACCTGGATGACCGTGCATGAGGAGACCGGCAACTGGAGCAAAGTGACCGTCGACGGACAAAATGGCTATGTAATGAGCAAATACCTGACGGAACAGGCATCTCCCGGAACGCTGTACGTGCGTACCAACACCGGTGCCGGGCTGAACCTGCGCAGCGAGCCCTCCGAGAAGGGCTCCATCCTGACCAGCAGCAAGCCCGGCACTGCCGTGAAGGTACTCAGCCGCGGCAAGGACTGGCACAAGGTGCAGCTCGGCGATCTGACCGGCTACATGGCTTCCCGTTATCTGGTTGCTGCCGCTCCCGGCGGCTCCGGATCCGACGAAAGCGCACAGACCCGGCAGGGCACCGTCAAGAATCCCGGTGCCAATCAGGTGCTGCTGCTTCGTGAAACCGCCAGCATCCAGGCGCGCGTGCTGGGCAACTACCGCAACGGCACCCCTGTAACCATCACCGGTGAAGAAGGCGATTTCTACAAGGTGACCGTTGCCGGGAAAAAGGGCTATATGATGAAGAAATTTATCGCCGTAAAGGAAGAAGCCTTCCGGCCCTTTACTGCCAAACTGGTTAACCCCAACGGCAACAAGATCGTCAACTTCCGTAAGGCTCCCGGTCTCAGTGCGCCGATCCTCAAGGAACTGCCTGTAGGCATGGAGATTACCGTTACCGAAATGGGCGATGTCTGGTGCAAGGTGACCGCAGACGGTGCAGAAGGCTATGTGAGCCGCTATTTCTTCCAGAAAATCAAATAATGAAAAACTGAATATCACATCCGGCAGTGTTGACCCGTTCCGGGCACACAAAAACCGCCGCAGCGTTCTGCTGCGGCGGTTCAGTTTGGGTAACAGATCTGTGCAGATTGCCGGGTACAAGATGTCTCATGCCCGGCAGTACGGGCAGAGCCTTCGAGGCTTATGCCTTCACCTCCGGATGCTTCTTGCCGGCAATGTGTTCCATAAGCATCTCCAGCACCGCCACAGCGGGCATTTCTGCGCTGATGATCCTCTCGTGGCTCTCCTGCCCCATCCCGGCACAATACTTGTCTGCCAGCAGCAAAAGCGCCCGATGTTTTTCTGCTTCGTTCTCCAACAGCCGGATGCGTCCGAAGACGATCACACTGCGGTAATGCGTGGTATACCCCTCCGGGCAGACCCGATCCCGGTCTGTTACGCAGAAACTGGCTTTATCACAGCGGCGGACGGCATCGATCTTATGCCCTTCAGCCGCACTGTGAAAAAACAGTTTGTCATCGTGGAACACATAATTGATCGGCAGTGCATAGGGGTATCCGTCATCACCGCTGAGCGCAAGCACGCCGGTGGAGGCATCCCGAAGCACCTTCATGCACTCCTCCCGGGGCATGGCGCGATCCTTTCGGCGAATCGGTCTGAACATAGAGGGTTGCTCCTTTCATGAAAGACGGCAGAGACCGTTTGTCGATCTCTGCCGTTGTTTTGGATTATCGGTTCTCTTCCTCGCCGGTCGCTCCGATAGACAGCAACCGTTTGCGGCGGCGGATCTCCAGCGCAGCAAGGGCAGCGATCACCAGCGGCAGCAGAACCAATGCGCCCCACAGAACAAAGTTGGTATCATCGCCTGTTTGCGGCACAAGGCCCAGAGGTACGCCGTACTCATTCACGTACACCCATTCGCCGTCGATGAACCTGACGCCGGCGGGCGGGCGCTGGGTAGGCGCGGGCGTGGGCGTGATGTAGGGAAGGGTGGGCGTGGGCGTGGGCGGCAGATCCTCTTCAGGGATCGTGTTAATGATGGTTCTGCCGTTGTTGAGGTAGGTAACGGTGTAACCCTCCACCGTCTCCTCCTGCGCCATGTAGGTGTAGCGTCTGTCGCGCCCATCACGCACCGGCAGATCGGAGAAGGTGAATCTCCACGTATCCGTACCATTGTCGCTGATGGTTACCGTCATGTAAGGCTCGGCGGGATACCCGGCATCCGCAGCGGTCTTGCGGTACAGATGCACGGTAATACTATCCGGGCGAAGCCCCAGAACATCCTCACGATCCTCCCAGCTCTTGGTGACGCTGAAGCGCATGGTAGTAGGTTCGGGCGTCGTGGTGGCTTCGGGCACAGGCTGGTCATACATCACGATCGAAGCATCGTCGGTCTTTACACCGTTAACCACCGGCAGACCGGTTTCAGCATCGATGGTGAAGGGAATGGGATCAGCCTGCAGATACCCTTCGGGGGCGTTCTTTTCCACCAGCATGTAGGATTCGCCGGCAGTGAAGCGCTGATCGGCAACCGCATGCCAGCCATCATTATCCGTGCCGGTGAGCCATTCGTCGATCACCACATCGCCCTGCATAACAGCCAGCGTCGCATTCTGTACCAGTTCGCCCGTGGTGGCGGAGAGCTTGCGGAAGCGATAGATATGCCGGTTGGCTACCGTGAAGGTACGGAAGCTGCCGGGGATATCATCCTCCGTAACCGTGAACACGAAGGGAGGCATGGTCGTGAAGCCTTCGGGGGTCTCGGTCTCAAATACCGTATAGGTCTGTCCCACCTTGAGTCCGGTCAGCAGCTTGGCCTCACTGCCGGAGTGCCATGCCGTTACAGCGGTTCCCTCAGGTGCAGTCAGGCGGCCTTCGCAGAGCACGAAGGTTGCACCGCCGAGCGGCTTGCCGGTCTGCTCATCCACCTTCAGGAAGCCGACCATGGGCAGGTGGTTGGTCACGTTGAAGCCGTCGATCTCCGTGATGTAACCGGGAACAGCTTCTTCGGTGATGGTGTACACGATCTCCACGCCCTGATCGCGGTACTTGGGCAGGGCAGTGAAGTTCCATGCCCATGCGCCGGTACTATCGGGCTTGATCTCGGCGGTCCTGATCTCCGTACCGTCTGCCAGCAGGCTGATGGTGATGCTTTCGGGACGCTTGCCGTCCTGATCGTTGGCATCGTTCCAAGTCTTGCTGCCGGTGATGACGGTGGTTTCGGGGATGTAGCTGTTGGTCACATTGAAGCCGTCGATTTCGGTGGTGTAACCGGTGACGGGAGCTTCGGTGATGCTGTACACGATCTCCACGCCCTGATCGCGGTACTTGGGCAGGTCGGTGAAGCTCCATGCCCATGCGCCGGTTTCATCGGGCTTGATCTCGGCGGTCTTGATCTCCGTACCGTCTGCCAGCAGATGGATGGTGATGCTTTCGGGACGCTTGCCGTCCTGATCGTCGGCATCGTTCCATGTCTTGCTGCCGGTGATGGCGATGGTTTCGGGGATGTAGCTGTTGGTCACATTGAAGCCGTCGATTTCGGTGGTGTAACCGGGAACAGC
>JAFXBE010000054.1 GCA_017516765.1 Clostridia bacterium
CAATAGCACTCTTCTCACCACAAATTGATTTTACACTTAATCCAGTTTCTTCTATGATTTCTCGTTTTAACCCATCAACTATTTTCTCATACTCGTTAATTCTGCCGCCTGGAAGTTCATAAACTTCTGGCTCGCCATCTCGTTTTCTCAATTGGATAATAAGTTGCTTTTCATTCTCAATCTCTCGAACAAGTAAACCTCTTACATTAACATGAATCATACCAATACTTCTCCTCTTCAACAACTCCAAGTTTATCGCTTTCATTTTATCACGCAGAACAAAAAGCAGCAATCCTTAGCGGGCTTGCTGCTTTCGGCATTTCTTGGGTTGTAAAGTGAAGGATAACTCTTTCCTTTCCATCACCCTCACTGGCGGGAGACGTTTTGTTGCCGAAAGAAAGGTAAGTTGTCAGCATCTGCCGGTTCGAAGCTGTCTGTATCGGCGCAAAAAGGGAGCCGCCAAACGGCGGCTCCCCTGTATTCAACTCCGCTTTATGCCTCGGGCTCCAGCAGGCCCAGGTCGCCATCCTTACGCAGGTAGAGGATGTTGGTGCGGTCAGTATCCACATTCACAAAGGCGAAGAAGTCGTGGCCCAGCAGTTCCATCTGCATAATGGCGTCTTCCACGCTCATGGGGCGTACGGGGAAAGTCTTGTGCTTAACCACCTTCAAAGAGGGCTCCACAACGGCGGGTTCTTCGAAATATTCCATGTCGGGGGCCTTGAAGGCATCGTCGCGGAGGCGCTTGCCCAGCTTGGTACGGTGTTTGTGCAGCTGACGCTCCAGCTTTGCCAGAGCCTGATCGATGCTAACGTAGAGGTTGTCTTCGGTGGCGGCTTCGGCGCGCAGTACCACGCCCTCAAAAGGAACGGTGATCTCGCACTTGCGGCGGTTGTTCTTTTCTTTGGTCAGGCGTACGAGCATTTCGGTATCGGGAGAAAAATATCGCTCCATCTTACCGGTCTTCTTCATAATGCGTTCGTTTACGCCGGTGCTTACGTTCATGTTCTTAGCGGTGATGGTTGTCTTCATACAGATGGCAACTCCTTTATCTGGGTTTTTTATAAGGGAGGGGACACAAAACAGGCTTCGCCAACGGAACCACGCTCCTTTCTCCTTTGCAGGATGGATGGGTATTGGGATGCGGGGAGGAATCTTCTTTCACTTCGTCTTTTTTCTTTGTGATTACAATATTCTGCATCCGCAGCAGAATTCCTGCTTGTTTTGGAGAAAAAAAGAACAAAAAAATACAAATGATTCGTCAAAGGGGGGAGAAAACCCCATCTACAGCTTATGTTGGGGCAGGGAAAAATATGCTCCCGAAACCGCAGGCCCCCTTACGCATACCCATCACGACCCATAATTTCCTTTTTCGGCAGGAAACCGCCCTCCGCTGGGCGAAAGATTGTCATATACATCCCTTTTGGGAGAAGCAAAACAGAGATGGAGAGTTGCACCATGAAACGATATTCCCTCGGCGGTGCGTGGCAGCTGCGCATGTGCGGCACCGACGGGCTGCACCCGGTTACCATCCCCGGTTCGGTTTACAGCGCACTGCTGGCAGACGGTACCCTGCCCGATCCCTACTGGCGGGAGAACGAAGGGGAAGCCTTTGAATTGCTCCGCAACGATTTTGAGTTTTTCCGCACCTTCGAGGCAGACGAAAGCCTGCTTTCCTCCAAACGGGTCATTCTGTGCTGCGAGGGGTTGGATACCCTTGCCCATGTGTATGTAAACGGGCACAAGGTGGGCTATGCCGATAATATGCACATCACCTGGGAGTGGGATGTGAAGCCTTTGCTCAAAGCGGGAGAGAACCATCTGCTCATCCGCTTCGACAGCCCCATCGAATATGCCCTCAAGGCATGGGACAAGAGCCCGGGCTGGTATTCCACCGATGCCATTCCCGGTTTTGCCCACATCCGCAAGGTGCACTGCATGTTCGGCTGGGACTGGGGTCCCCGCCTGCCCGATGCGGGCATCTGGCGGGAGATCTCCCTGCTGGGGGTGGACGAAGGGCGCATCGACAGCGTGCTGGTGCTCCAGCATCATGAGGAAAACCGGGTAACGCTGGAGATCAAACCCACATTTGATGCGGAAAAAACCGATAAACTGCACTGGACGGCAACGGTCACCGCTCCGGACGGCAGGGTATACGCCGCCGACGAAAACGGACAGGTGGTTATCGACAACCCGCAGCTCTGGTGGCCCAACGGCTTCGGCGGCCAGCCTCTCTATACCGTCCGGGTCGCCCTTTCGGCAGCGGGCGCAGAGCAGGATGTGTGGGAGAAACGGATCGGTCTGCGCACGCTGACGGTCTCCCGCCAAAAGACCGAATGGGGCGAGGAATTCTGCCATGTGGTCAACGGGGTCAAGATCTTCGCCATGGGCGCAGACTACATTCCCGAAGACAACATCTTCAGCCGCATCAACCCGGAACGCACCCGCCGCCTTCTGGAGGATGCCAGACTTGCCAATTTCAACACCGTGCGCATCTGGGGCGGCGGCTACTACCCCTGGGATTGCTTCTACGATATCTGCGACGAGCTGGGGCTCATGGTCTGGCAGGATCTGATGTACGCCTGTGCCTATTACGACCTGACCCCCGCCTTTGAAGCCTCCATCCGCAAGGAAACGGAACAGAACGTGCGCCGCCTGCGCCACCACGCCTCCCTTGCCATCCTCTGCGGCAACAACGAAATGGAGACCTTCCACACCTCCGCCATTCATCAGAAACTGCGCACCGGCAGCGCGGGCGAGTTTGAGCCGGATTATCCCCATCACCATGCGGATTACATCAAGATGTACGAATACCTGCTTTCGGGCATCTGCGAAACGGAAGCGCCCCAGACCTTCTACTGGCCTTCCTCGCCTTCCTCCGGCGGCGGGTTCGACGACCCCGGCTCCCCCGACCGGGGCGACCAGCACTACTGGGATGTCTGGCACGGCGAAAAGCCCTTTACCGAGTACCGGAAGTTCCTCTTTACCTATGTTTCCGAGTTCGGCTTCCAGTCCTTCCCCTGCCTGAAAACGGTGGAGAGCTTTACCGAACCCCGGGACCGCAACATCTTCTCCAAGGTGATGGAGCGGCACCAGCGCAACAAGGCCGCCAACGGCAAGATCCTCAGCTACCTGTCCCAGACTTACCGCTACCCCAAGGATTTTGATCACCTGCTGTATGCCTCTCAGCTTTTGCAGGCGGATGCGGTGCGTTACGGCGTGGAGCACTGGCGCAGGAACCGGGGTCGGTGCATGGGCGCCATCATCTGGCAGCTGAACGATTGCTGGCCGGTGGCATCCTGGGCATCCATCGATTACTACGGCCGCTGGAAGGCGCTGCACTATACCGCCAAGCGTTTCTTCGCCCCGGTGATGATCTCTGCCGAGGAGCGGGGGCAGCTGGATCAGAATCCCCAGATCAACGAGTTCCACCCTGCGCCCATCGTTCGCAGCGCACGGCTCAATGTGACCAACGAGACCATGCAGCCTGTCAGCGGCGTGGTGCAGTGGGCGTTGCGCACCCCGGACGGCGGCGTGGTGCGCTCCGGCGAGGAAGCCGTCACCGTGCCCGAACTTTCTGCCGTATGGCTGGAGGAACTGGTCTTTGACGATGCTACCCTCAACGGGCATTACCTCAGCTTCGCCTTTGTTTCCGGCGGCAGCGTGATCAGCGAGGGCGCGGCGCTGTTCTGCGCCCCCAAGCATTTCGAGTTTGCGGATCCTGCCCTTTCCGTCCGTCGGGAGGGGGAGGAGATCGTGGTTACGGCAGGGGCGTACGCCAAGTTCGTCGCCATTGAGAGCGACGACCCGGATCTGCTGCTTTCCGACAACTTCTTCGACATGAACCCCGGTCAAAAGCGGGTACGCATCCTGCGGGGCAGGGCAGAAGGGCTCCGGGTGCGCAGCGTATACGATCTGGATGCCTGAGACGGCTGTGAAAACGATGAACCGAAAGGAAGCGTGAACCATGATGAAACGACTGTTGATGATCCTTCTTGCCATGCTGCTCCTATGCGGTATGGCAGCGGCGGAGGAGCTTAGCTATTGCTCCGACTTTTCTGAAGGAACGGACGGCTGGTATCCCAGAAGCGGCGGCGGAGCCGTGCTGGAGGTGACCGACGAAGGGCTGCTGATCACCGGACGTACCGCCACGTGGAATTCTCCCGGGCGCGCCTTCGAGCTGGTGCCCGGCGAGCCCTACCGCCTTTCTGTGGAAGTAAAGCAGGATGAGATCGCCGAGGGGCGTTTTATCCTGTCGGCAGAGCGCAGCGCAGGCGGCGAGGTCAGCTACGAAAATATCGTCTCGGCGCAGGTGCCCAAGGGGCAGTGGACGGCGCTGGAAGCCGTGTGGGTGGCTGGCGATTACGACAGCTTCGTTCTCTATGTGGAGGGTGGCGAAGCCGAAACCAGCTTCACCATCCGCAACTTTACCCTTAAGGGCGCGGCGGTCAAGGAAGAAGCCCCCGCCCCTCAGCAGCCCTTTGCCATGCCCGCCGATGCCGGCGAGCTGACCGCCCTGTTTGACGGCATGGAGTGGAAGACCAGCTACAAGAAGGACGGGCAGAACAACCCCCTCTACACCCAGCGTTTCGGCGCAGACCCGGGCTTTCTGGTCTGGGGCGACCGGCTGTATGTGTACACCACCAATGATGTTATCGAGTATAACGCCGATGGCAGCGTAAAGGAAAACGGCTATGGTCTGGTCAATAAGATCAATTGCATTTCCTCCACCGATCTGGTCAACTGGACGGACCACGGAGCCATCCCGGTGGCGGGCAGCAAGGGCATCCTTACATGGGCAAAGAATTCCTGGGCGCCCTGCGCAGCCCATAAGGTGATCGACGGGAAGGATCAGTTCTTCCTCTACAGCTGCAATAACGGCAACGGCGTTACCGTGCTGGTGGCAGACGACCCTGCAGGCCCCTTCCGGGATCCGCTGGGCAAGGGGCTCATCACCCGCCAGACCCCCAACTGCGCCAATGTGACCTGGCTGTTCGACCCCGCCGTATTCGTGGATGAGGATGGCACCGGCTACCTGTACTTCGGCGGCGGCATCCCCGGCAGCAAGCATGCCGACCCCGGCACCGGACGCTGCGTACAGCTGGGCGAGGATATGATCTCCATCGTGGGCGAACCCCGTACCATGGACATTCCCTATCTCTTCGAAGATTCCGGCATGATCAAAATCGGGGATACCTACTACTACAGCTACTGTTCCAACTGGAACACCACCGGCAACCCCTACGGCATGGGCAGCGGCGCCATCCAGTACATGACCTCCAAGGATCCCCTCGGCCCCTTCGAATATGCCGGACAGGCGTTTGTGAATCAGGGCACCTTCTTCGGACTGTGGGGCAACAATCACCACAGCATGGTCGAATTCGGCGGCGTGCATTATCTGCTCTACCACAACCGCCCTGTGGAGCAGGCCATGGGCATTACCGGCAACTACCGTTCCCCCCAGATCGATGTGATGACCGTCAACGAGGATGGCTCCATCAAGCCTGTGGTGGGCACCATGAAGGGCGTTGAGCAGCTGCACAACTTCGATCCCTATACCAAAGTGGCTGCCCAGACCATGTACCGGGAGGCGGGCATCGAGGTGTCCGGCTACGGCCCGGATGCGGTCACCCTCTGCGATGGCGGCGACTGGATGCAGCTGAAAAACGTGGACTTTGCAAACGGCTGCAGCCGCTTTACCCTGTGCGCAGGCTCTGCGGGCGGCGGTGCGGTACGCATCACTACCGGCGGCATCGACGGGGAAGTACTCTGCGAAATGACCATCGAAGCAGGGGAGATGAAGGAATACACCGCCCAGTGCAGCGCCGAAGCAGGGGTATGCGACCTGTATCTGCTCTTTGCAGGCGATGTGCAGATGAAGTGGTGGCAGGCGGAATAAACGGGAAGATCGAGAATGCCTGTGCCCGCTGAGATGGGGGGAGTGTGAGCCCTGCCCACACCCGGCCCCTGTACCCTGCTTTTTTCACCAACCCGAAGCACCCGTGTGTACGCTTTTCAGCAGTGCACACGGGTGCTTTTTTGTCCCATCATTTTGCGCCGCTTCGCTGCACAAGCCCCCCGAATGGTGCTATAATAGACCCAATGAATCTGTACCAAAGGGAGACGATCACCTTGGCCAAGCCCATGAACCACGCAGAGAAACTGCAATATATGACCCATACGCCCCTGCCGAAACTGGTCGGGCAGCTGGCCACCCCGGCGGTGATCAGTATGCTGATCAGCTCGCTGTACAACATGGCGGATACCTATTTTGTGGGGCAGATCGGCTCTGCCAGTGCAACGGGCGCGGTGGGCGTTATTTTCCCGGTCATGTCGCTGATGCAGGCGGTGGGCTTTATGTTCGGGCACGGCTCGGGCAACTTTATGTCCCGTGCGCTGGGGGCAGGACAGGTGGAAAAAGCGGAAAAGATGGCTGCCACCGGCTTTTTCTCGGCGTTCTTCGCAGGTCTGCTCATTATGGCGGCAGGGCTTATGCTGCCGGGGCAGATCTGCTCCCTGCTGGGCTCGACCGAGACCATTCTGCCCTATGCGGTGGAATACCTGCGCTATCTGATGCCCGGCGCCCCCTTTCTGGTGGCGCAGTTTGTGATCAACAACCAGCTGCGCTTTCAGGGCAGCGCGTTTTATGGCATGATCGGCGTTACCGTGGGCGCACTGCTGAATGTGGCGCTGGATCCCGTCTTCATTTTTGTGCTGGGCATGGGGGTAAGCGGCGCTGCGCTGGCGACCTCCATCAGCCAGTTCGTGGGCTTTACGGTGCTGCTGTGCATGACGTACCAAAAGGGCAATATCCCCATCCGTCTGCGCCACTTTACCCCCAGCCTTGCCAACTATCGGGAGATCTTCCGGGGCGGTGTGCCCTCACTGGCACGGCAGGCGCTTACCAGCGTTTCCACCATCGTGCTCAACAACGCCGCCGGGGTTTACGGCGATGCCGCCATTGCCGCTATGAGCATCGTGGGCCGGGTCATGATGATGGGCAATTCCGCCATCATCGGCTTCGGGCAGGGCTTCCAGCCCATCTGCGGCTTCAATTACGGCGCCAAGCGGTATGCTCGCGTGCGGGAGGCGTTCTGGTTCTGCGTAAAGCTGTGCTTCGTCGCGCTGGTGGTCATCGCCGTGCTGGGGATGATCTTTGCGCCCCAGATCATCGGTCTGCTCATCAAGAGCAACCCCGAGGTGGTGGAGATCGGCACGCTTTCGCTCAGGCTGCAGTGCATCTTCTGGCCGCTGTTCAGCTATGTGATCATCGCCAATATGATGCTGCAGACCATCGGCATGGCAGGCAAGGCCACACTGCTGGCGGTGGCGCGGCAGGGCCTGTTCTTTATTCCCACGGTGCTGTTGCTCAGTTGGCTGTTGGGGCTTCTGGGCGTACAGATGAGCCAGGCGGTGGCCGATGTGCTCAGCTTTGCGCTGGCAGTCCCCATCGGGCAGGGCGTGCTTCGCCGGTTCAAGCAGCTGGAAGCGGAGCGGGGGAACGGGCCGGATATGCAAGTGGAGTGACCGAAGCGGGCAGAAAAGCGGAATTGGCGGTGTATTATGGATCTTGAGAAAATGTATGCAGAAGAGGATTTGTTCCCCAGAGAGATCACCTCGTGGGAAGAGCGGGATTACGGCATTCTGTTCTATAACGTGGAAAACAAAGATTCCTTTGATTCCAACCATGCCGTTATCTTTAAAGAACGGGTTCACGATACGGAAAGCGTACTCAGGAATATCGCCGCCTTTTATCGGGCAAAGGGGATCAGACCTACGATCTATCAATCGATTCGTGAGGAAGGCTATTTCGAAGAGATCGGAAGGGAACTGGCTGCCTGCGGCTTTGAATACTGGACCGAACCGCAAAGATATATGGTTTTGTCCGGGTCAAGTACGATCGTACCTGCCCCCGGGATCGTTGTGGAAAAAATCTCCGAATGGAAGGACGAATTCCGAACCGGGATCTTTGAAAGAGCGGGGGAACCGTGGGAAACAGATGTGGCAAAACGGGCTTTGATGAACAGCAATACTTTGTTCTTTGTTGCCCGTGTTCTGGGACAGCCTGTGGGAATGACCCATTGCCATGTAACGGATGGGGTTTGCCGGGTGGATTATCTGCTGGTTTCGAAGATGCACAGAAACATGGGCGTAGGGCGTGCATTGATTCACAGTTTCGTAGAATACTGCCGCCGGAACCACATCGAGAACTGTTATCTGTGGCCGGATGGAGAAACGGCCGAGAAGATCTATTCCGAAGCCGGTTTCCGCTATGTGGAAACGAAATACGCCGGGCGTGCAACCTATAAAGAAGGGTGATCGGGCGGGGAGGGGTCGGTGCTTCCTTGTACTGTTGCGATAGAATGAAAGGCTATAAACTTGAATTTGGCTCAGCTTGCTGCGGCACCCTCTGTCTGTCTTCCGGGCAGCCAAAAACAGATCCTCAATCTCTCGGAAGGCGCAATTGCAGCACCGTTCCGGCAGATGGCATATGTATCCCCACATAAAGCAAACGAGCATCCATCGGATGCCCGTCTCAGACTGTCAAAGAAGTCCCAGAAGTATCGGAGGGCCGCAGCCCTCCGATTGTCAATCCGAAACCAGCGGCGTGTACGGTGGTTTCGGAACCCTTGCGTAGCAAGGGGTTCCTATCGCCGTTTGCCGCCCGGGGAGCCGTAGGCTCCTAGGCAAACGGTGCAAA
>JAFXBE010000086.1 GCA_017516765.1 Clostridia bacterium
TCACCCTTCCGGTGGTTTCGGAACCCTTGCGTAGCAAGGGGTTCCTATCGCCGTTTGCCGCCCGGGGAGCCGTAGGCTCCTAGGCAAACGGTGCAAATGTCGTCAAAAAAGCCGCCGCAGGCGTGTTTTTTGACGAGCTGACGCCCCGTCCTGCTTTCGCAGAACGGGGCGCAATGTTTCATCAATCGTTGGTATAGTTGTCAAAATAGCCCTGAATGTACACAATGGGCGTGCCCTTGTCGCCGGAGCCGCTGGTCAGGTCGCACAGGGAGCCGATCAGGTCGGTCAGGCGGCGGGGAGTGGTGCCCTGGGCGGCCATGTTGCCTACCAGGCTGGAGCCGTCCTTCTGCTGGATGGCGCCGCGGATGGCATCCCGCAGCGCTTCGCCGGAAAGACTGGCAAAATCGTTATCAGCCAGATACTTCAGCTTCAGCTCGTTGGGGGTACCCTCCAGTCCGGGGGTGTAGGCGGGGGAGACCACCGGGTCTGCCAGCTCCCAGATCTTGCCCACGGGATCCTTGAAAGCGCCGTCGCCGTAGACCATCACTTCGATGTGCTTGCCGGTCAGGGCCAGCAGGCGGCTCTGGATCTCTTCCACCAGACCCTGGCACTCGCGGGGGAACAGCTTGACCGTATCTTCGGTGGACTTGTTGGAGCCCAGCAGACCGTAGCGGGGGTTGCAGCCGCTGCCGTCCACCGGCTCGGTAAGGATCTCGTCCAGACCGAATACACGCTCCGCACCGGCATTCTTCAGCAGCCGCTTGGTGCGCTGGCGGGTGTGGATATCGCAGTTGATCACATTCTTGGTATAGGCAAGAACGGCGCGGGGATCGTTGGCGAAAATGATCTCGCACTCTGCGCCGCATTCGCGGATCAGATTGCCGTAGTACTCCACATAGTCCACACCCGTGAAGGGATGCTTCACATAGCCGAACATGGCGCGGTACTGTTCTTCGGAGAGTACATCCTTGTAGGGATCAACATTGTTCTTGTCCATCGTGTCCCAGTCGATCAGGTGGTTGCCCACCTCGTCGGAGGGGTAGGACAGCATCAGCACGATTTTCTTTGCACCCTTGGCAATGCCGCGCAGACAGATGGCAAAACGGTTACGGCTGAGGATGGGAAAGATAACGCCCACAGTTTCGCCGCCCAGCTTCTTACGCACATCCTTGGCGATGGCATCCACGCTGGCATAGTTGCCCTGTGCACGGGCCACGATGGCTTCGGTCATGGCAACAACATCCCGGTCGCGGGGGGTGATGCTGCCTTCAGCGATCGCCTGCTGGATAGAATCCACCACGATGGCTGCCAGATCGTCGCCCTGACGGATGATAGGCGCACGCACGCCCATGGAGACAGTTCCGATCATACGGCTCATGAAAAACCACTCCTTAGGGAAAAAGAGTTAACGGAAAACCCCGTTTGGTTTTTTCCCGAAACATTATACAGCATAATGCGGCTTTGGCAAAGAAAAATTTTCGTTTCTTTGGCAACAAAACAATGAAAAAACCGTCCGCTGCAGTTGCGGCGCAGGTGCGCCGGTACAGAAATTTCCTTGCGGGGCTTGACATCCGTCCGGATTGTGCTATACTTTGTTCGAAAGGTCAAAGAAAGTCAGACAAGTTTCCGTCGTTTCTTGCCTTCCGCAAACCCCAACGCCTGTCTTAGTATGTGCAAAGGAGGCTGACCATATGAACAATCAGCAGTTTACCGAAAAAAGCCGCGAAGCCCTTTCGCTTGCCCAGCAGCTTACGGTCACCTACCAGAACCAGGAGGTATCGCAGGAGCATCTGGCCTGCGCTCTGCTCAGCGATCCCCAGGGGCTGATCCCCCAGCTGCTCACCAAAATGGGCAAGAACCCGGAGGAGATCCGCCAGCGGCTGGAGACCGCCATTGCCCGTCTGCCCAAGGTAATGGGCGGCAGCCGGGAGATGGATAAGATCTACATCAACAACGATACGGAGAAAGCCCTTGTTGCTGCCCGGGAGCGGGCTCAGCAAATGAAGGACGAGTACCTGAGCGTGGAGCATCTCTTCCTTGGTCTGCTGGAGAAACCCAGCCGCACCATGGCGGAGATCTGGAAGAGCTATGCCATTACGGAGAAGACCTTCCTGCCAGCCTTGCAGAGCGTGCGGGGCAACGCCCGGGTCACCGGCGAGACCCCCGAGGATACCTACGATGTGCTCACCAAGTACGGTCAGGACCTGACCGCCCTTGCCAAAAAGCAGAAGCTGGATCCGGTCATCGGGCGGGATAACGAGATCCGCTCGGTCATCCGTATCCTCAGCCGCAAAACCAAGAACAACCCGGTGCTCATCGGCGAGCCGGGCGTGGGCAAGACCGCCATCGCCGAGGGGCTGGCCCAGCGCATTGTCCGGGGCGACGTACCCGAAAGCCTGAAGGGGCGCACCGTTTTCTGCCTTGATATGGGCAGCCTGATCGCCGGTGCCAAGTTCCGGGGCGAGTTTGAAGAGCGGCTCAAGGCGGTGCTTGCCGAGATCAAGAAGAGCGAAGGCAGGATCCTGCTGTTCATCGACGAGCTGCACACCATTGTGGGCGCAGGCAAGACCGAGGGATCCATGGATGCGGGCAATCTGCTCAAGCCCATGCTGGCAAGGGGCGAATTGCACCTGATCGGCGCCACCACGCTGGAGGAGTACCGCAAGTACATCGAAAAGGATGCCGCGCTGGAACGTCGCTTCCAGCCCGTACTGGTCACCGAACCCACCGTGGAGGATACCATCTCCATCCTGCGGGGTCTGAAGGAGCGGTACGAGGTGTTCCACGGCGTCAAAATTCAGGACGGCGCGCTCATCGCCGCCGCCACCCTTTCCAACCGCTACATCACCGACCGTTTCCTGCCGGATAAGGCCATCGATCTGGTGGACGAAGCCTGCGCCATGATCCGTACCGAGATCGACTCCATGCCTGCCGAGCTGGATCAGGTCAGCCGCCGCATCATGCAGCTGGAGATCGAGGAGGCCGCCCTGAAAAAGGAGACCGACGAGGGCAGCCGCCGCCGTCTGGAATCGCTGGAGGGCGAGCTGTCCCAGCAGCGCAGCGAAATGGCAGAGATGAAAGCCCGCTGGGAGAACGAAAAGAACGCCATCGGTAAGGTACAGAAGCTGCGGGAGGAGCTGGAGCAGGTCAATGCCCGGATCCAGACCGCCGAGCGGGAGTACGATCTGGGCAAGGCCGCCGAGCTGAAGTACGGTCGTCTGCCCCAGCTTCAAAAGGAACTGGCTGCTCTGGAAGAGGAAGCCGACCGGAAATCTGCCACCCTGCTGCGGGACAAGGTGACCGACGAGGAGATCGCCCGCATCATTTCCCGGTGGACGGGCATCCCCGTCACCCGGCTCAAGGAGGGCGAGCGGGAGAAGCTGCTGCGCCTGCCCGAGCAGCTGCACCGGCGGGTGATCGGGCAGGACGAGGCGGTGCAGAAGGTATCCGAAGCCATCCTGCGCAGCCGCGCCGGCATTGCCGACGAGAACCGCCCCATCGGCTCCTTCCTGTTCCTGGGCCCCACGGGCGTGGGCAAGACCGAGCTGGCAAAGGCGCTGGCAGAAGCCCTCTTCGACGATGAGAAGAACATGGTGCGCATCGACATGAGCGAGTACATGGAGAAATTCTCCGTCAGCCGCCTCATCGGCGCACCTCCCGGATATGTGGGCTACGACGAGGGCGGTCAGCTGACCGAAGCGGTGCGCCGCAAGCCCTACTGCGTCGTGCTGCTGGACGAGGTGGAAAAGGCCCATCCGGATGTATTCAATATTCTCCTGCAGGTGCTGGACGACGGTCGCATCACCGACAGTCAGGGGCGCACGGTGGATTTCAAGAACACCATCATCATCATGACCAGCAATCTGGGCAGCCAGTTCCTGCTGGAGGGCATCGAGAACGGTCAGATCACCGACGCGGCGCGGGAAAGCGTCATGCGCCTGCTCCGGGGGCAGTTCCGTCCCGAATTCATCAACCGTATCGACGATATCGTATTCTATAAGCCGCTGGAGAAGACCGAGATCCGCTCCATCGTGGGGCTGCTGCTCAAGGGTCTGCAGGCACGGCTGGCAGCGCAGGAGATCTCCCTTTCCCTGACCGATGCCGCCGTGGATGCCATCGCCGAAGCGGGCTTCGACCCGGTCTACGGCGCACGCCCCCTGAAGCGGTATATGCAGAGCCGTCTGGAGACCATGCTGGCACGCGCCATCGTGGCGGGCGACGTTCTGCCCGGGCAGCAGGTCGTGGTGGATCATAACGGTACCGATCTGGTGCTGGCGTAAGCCCGGGGTTTGCGAGGCGCTGCCCCGCGCTCCGGCAGGGGGATGATCCCCCTGCACCCCACAGTTTTCGGTGAACAGCACAAAAGCCGCATGGCGCAAACGCACCATGCGGCTCCTTTATATCCAATTGTATCCACTCTCCCTGTGCCCATGAAATGGGCACAGTACCGGGATTCTTAAGGGACAATGTCCCTTAAGCGGGGTGCAGGGGCAGAGCCCCTGCCGTCCCCCCGTCTTACCCGCGGATCACAGCCTCGTGCTTCTCGGCGCAGACCTTCATAACCTTGTCCACGGCCTTCTGCACTTCCTCGTCGGTGAGGGTGCGGTCGCCGGCGCGGAAGGTGAGGGAGAAAGCAACGGACTTGTTGCCTTCGCCGATCTGTGCGCCGCGGTACACGTCGAACATTTCGATGTTCTCCAGCAGGTTGCCGGCGGCCTTGCGCATATCCGCCATCAGGGGGCCGACGAGCACGCTGTCCTTCATCACGAGGGCAAGGTCGCGGGTCATGGCAGGGAAGCGGGGCAGGGGCTTCATTTCACCCATGGGCTTGCCCATCTCCAGAAGCTGCTGCAGATTCACTTCGGCGATCACGGCGCGCTTGGGCATGTCGAAGTTCTCGCGCACGGTGGGGTGTACCTCACCGATCAGGGCAAATACCTGATTGCCACGCACCAGCTTGGCGCAGCGGCCGGGGTGGTGGTACACTTCGCCGCCGGCCTCCACCTCGCAGCGGATGCCGTAGGCGTTGAGCAGGGCTTCCACAGCGGAGCGGACAGCGAAGAAATCAACGTCCTCGCCGTAGCAGCCCAGGCACAGGGTCTGGGTCTCGGTGGGCAGCCCTTCCTCAGTGGGCTTGTGGTGGTCGAACACCGCAGCCATCTCGTAGAGGTTGGCGGCTTCGGTTGCGTGGTTCATGTTGTAGGAGAGGGTCTTGCACATGCTGCCTACCAGCGTGGGGCGCATGACGGCAGTATCCTCGCCCAGGGGGTTGCGGATGGGCATGGGATCCATGCGCCAGTCGTCCTGGGGCAGCTCCAGCTTGGCGATCTCCTTCACGCCTACGAAGCTGAAGTTCATCACTTCCAGATAGCCCAGACCCTGCAGGATCTTGCCGATGCGGTTCTTCAGCGCCTTCATGGGGCTTACGCCGCCCTGGGTGGTCAGACCATGCAGGGGGGTGGCGCCGATGTGCTCATAGCCGTACATACGCAGGCATTCCTCGCAGATGTCGGCTTCGCCGTCCAGATCCTCGCGGTAGGCGGGCACCTTGGCAACGATCTTGCCATCCACCAGTTCGGCTTCGAAGTTGAGCTTGCCAAGGATCTCCAGCATGGCCTCCGTGGGGATCTGCACGCCCGCACGGATGCGGATGCGCTCGGGATCGGCCACGATGGTCTGCCGGGGCTTGGGGTTGGGGTAGAGGTCGATGCAGCCGGAGACCACATCACCCGCATTCAGCTCGTTCACCAGATGGCAGGCACGGTCGAGGGCTTCCATCACGGTGGCGGCGCAGACGCCGCGTTCAAAGCGTCCGCTGGACTCGGTGCGCATGCCGTGGGCGCGGCCGGACAGGCGGATGCCGGTGCGGTCGAAGCTGGCGCACTCGAACATCACTTCGGTGGTGGCTTCGGTGATCTCGCTCTCCTCGCCGCCCATGATGCCGGCGAAACCGGTGGGAGCCTCGGCATCGCAGATGACCAGATCGGCGGTGCGCAGGTCGCGCTCCACGCCGTCCAGGGTGGTCAGCTTTTCGCCCTCGGCAGCACGGCGTACGATGATCTGACGACCCCGTACCTTGCTCAGGTCGAAGGCATGCATGGGGTGGCCGTACTCCAGCATGATGTAGTTGGTAATATCAACGATGTTGTTGATGGAGCGCAGACCGGCGGCGTGCAGATACTTGCGCATCCACATGGGGGAGGGGGCAATGCGCACGTTCTTGATCACACGGGCGGCGTAGCGGGGGCAGCCCTCGTAATCGTCCACCCGGACGCTGACTTCGTTGCTGATATCACCGCCCGCTTCCACAACGGTGGTATCGGGCTTCTTGAAGGTGGTGCCAAGGGCAGCGGCGGTCTCCCGGGCGATGCCGATGGCGCTGAGGCAGTCGGGGCGGTTGGCGAGGATCTCGAAATCCACGGCGTAATCGTCAATGCCGAGGATGGGGCGCACATCGCTGCCCACGGGGTAGTCCTCGTTGAAAATGAGCAGACCTTCGTCGCCCACGCTGGGGTACAGCTCCTGGGGCACCTTCAGCTCGGTGGCGGCGCAGAGCATGCCTTCGGATACCATGCCCCGCAGCTTGCCCTTCTTGATCTTGATGCCGCCGGGCAGCTTGGAGCCGTCCAGCGCCACGGGTACCAGAACGCCGGGCTTTACGTTGGGCGCGCCGCATACGATGTGCAGGGGCTCTTCGCCGCCCACATCCACGGTGCACTGGTGCAGATGGGTGCCTTCCACGTCTTCGCAGGTAAGCACGCGACCCACGACGACCTTTTCCATGCCGCCGGAGATGTCTTCCACGCCCTCGACAGCGGTACCGGACATGATCATCCGGCTTTCGTATTCCTTGGGCGTAACGGGGATCTCCGTATACTCCCGGATCATATTCATAGCAAGTTTCACAGGAATGTCCTCCTATATATGGATGAAACGGTTGGGTGGATGGTTTGGGGAGAGGGCGACAAGCTGTATGCTGCATGATGCGGCTTGCACACCAACCGGAAACGCTCCCTCCGTCAGGCTTTGTCTATACCCCCTGCGCTCATGTAATGAGCGCAGCAACGGGTCAAGGGGCATTGCCCCTTGCAGGGTGCAGGGGTGGAACCCCTGCGCTGCTCAGCCCCTGTTTAGCGGATCTGCCCCAGCAGACGGGCGTCGCCTTCGTAGAGCATGCGCAGGTCGGTAATGCCGTAACGCTTCATGGCGATACGCTCCAGACCGATGCCGAAGGCAAAACCGGAATACTTGGTGGAGTCGATGCCGCACATCTCCAGCACCTTGGGGTTTACCATACCGCAGCCCAGAACCTCTACCCAGCCGGTATCCTTGCAGATGCGGCAGCCCTTGCCGTGGCAGGCGGTACAGGTAAGGTCCACCTCTGCGCTGGGCTCGGTGAAGGGGAAGAAGCTGGGGCGGAAACGGGTGGAAACATCGTTGCCGTAGAGCTTCTTGGCGAAGGCCTCCAGCGTGCCGCGCAGGTCGGACATGCTCATGTTCTCATCCACCACAAGACCCTCCATCTGGTGGAAAACGGGGCTGTGGGTGGCATCCAGCTCGTCGGCGCGGTACACGCGGCCGGGGCAGATGATGCGGATGGGGGGCTTGCGGGTCAGCATGGCGCGGGCCTGCATGGGGCTGGTATGGGTGCGGAGCACGATGTTGTCGTCCATGTAGAAGGTATCCTGCGCATCACGGGCGGGATGGTTCTTGGGCAGGTTCATCAGCTCGAAATTGTAGTGATCCAGCTCCACCTCGGGGCCTTCCATCACTTCGAAGCCCAGACCGGAGAAGCACTCGATCAGCTCATCCATTACAAGGGTGATGGGGTGTGCCGCGCCCACCTTGGGCAGCTTACGGGGCTCGGTCACGTCGATGGTCTCGGCCTTGAGGGCGGCTTCCCGCTCGGCCTTTTTGATGGCGGCTTCCCGGTCGCCCATCAGGGCGGTCAGGTGTTCGCGCACCTCGTTGATCTGCGCGCCCACCTTGGGACGCTCTTCGGGGGCCAGCTGACCCATGCCCTTGAGCAGCGCGGTCAACTCGCCCTTCTTGCCCAGCACCTTTACCTTGAGGGCATCCAGTGCGGCAGATGTGTCGGTGGCTTTCAGTTCACTTTCCACCCGTTGGGTAAGCTCCCGCAGGGTATCCACGATTGCCATGTGTGGTTCCTCCTTTTGGTTTTATGCCTTGTTGTGTTCGAATTTGAGAACAGCGTTTTCTCTACAGAAAAAGCCTCCGTCCGTATGGGACGAAGGCATTATGCCGCGTGTTACCACCCAAATTCCGCACGGGGAAACAGCTTTCCCGATGCGCTTTTCGCCGTTAACGGAGCCACCCGTTCCCTCTTACTGCTGTTTCGGAGGAAAAGCTCGGAAGCGAATTTCCCGCAGGGCTTCGGGGCGGCTTTCAGCATGCGCGGGGCGCATACCGCCTTCTCTGGCGGAGACCTGTTGACCGGGCGTTGTTCTTCCTCATCGCCGATTGGGGGTATTATAGCATGCAGGGCGTGGATTTGTAAAGCAAAACATTTGCCCGGGCGGGGCGCAGGCTTTACAGGGGCGGTCGGTTGTGCTATGCTCGGCAGTATACCAAGGCTGCCTTTGTTCCGGCAGCCCGAAAGGAAGCTGATTTGCCATGAGCCGCATCCTCGTCTCCACCGGCGCGCTGCTGGGCAGGCCCAACGGCAGGGATTTCCGCCTGCTGGAAAGCCTTGCCCCGTGCCTCAACTGCGACGGCTACGAGCTGATGATCTATGAGAGCTGGTACGAAAAAGAAAAGGAGCTGACCGATTTTCTCGGGCATGCCGGACTTTCCATCCCCGTGATCCATTGCCGCAAGGATATCGGCAAGGATCTGGCTTTCGGTGAAGCGGAGCTTACCGAAAAGGCCCTCTCCGACTTTGCCCGCAACTGCCGCATCGCCTGTGCCGCGGGGGCGGAGAAGCTGGTTTTGCACCTGTGGAGCGGGCGGATCTCCGACCAGCGCATCGAAAACAACCTGACCGCCTATGCCGCCCTTAATATGATCGCCCGGGACAACGGGCTTTTGCTGACCATCGAAAACGTGGTGTGCAATCAGCAGGATCCCATGACCCATCTGCGGGCGCTTGCCCTGCGGTATCCGGGGGTGCGGTTCACCTTCGATACCAAGAATGCGGCGTTCCACAGCCAGCTGGAGGCGCTGTACGCCCCGGAGAACGCATGGCTGGGGGAGCGGGTCGCCCATTATCATGTCAATGACTATGCAGGCGGCCATATGGAGTGGGATAAGCTGCTGGGGCGGGTGCTGCCTGCCGGCAGGGGTCGCATTGATTTTGACCCCCTCTTCGCTTATGTGCGGGGCAGCGGCTACACCGGCGATTTTACCATCGAGGCCACCGCCTTTGACGAGACCGGCATCGTGGATACCGATATGCTCTGCGGGCAGGTGGAGCTGCTGAAGCAGAGCTTCTGCCAAACCCCGCCGACTCTGTAAGTAAGGACTGAATCGTATGATTTCGGGCATCAAAAGCTATGTGATCCTGTTTCTGGGCGTGCTGGCCCTTTCCACCTCGGCCATCTTTGTCCGTCTGGCGGATGCGCCCTCGGCGGTGATCGCCTTCTACCGGCTTCTGCTGGCTGCGCTGGTGCTGCTGCCCTTTCTGTTTGCAAACCGGGAGGCACGGCAGGAGCTGCGGGGCATCACCCGGCGGCAGGCGGGACAGATCGGCGCGGCGGGTTTTCTGCTGGCGCTGCACTATGTGCTGTGGTTCGAGTCCCTGCGCTTCACCTCCACCGCCAGCTCCACGGTGATCGTGTGCCTCCAGCCCCTGTTCTCCCTTGCGCTGGAAAGGTTCGTGCAGAAAAAGCGGATCCGAAGAACGGCGGTGCCCGGCTGCCTCATCGCACTATTGGGCTGCGTGCTCATCGGCGTGGGGGATCTGCAGATCAGCGGTCTGAGCCTGTGGGGCGATGTGCTGGCCTTCATCGCCGCCGGGGTGATCGCCCTGTACTATTTCGTGGGCGAAAGCGTACGCAAGGAAATGAGCGCGCTGCCCTACTCCGCAGCGGCCTATCTGGTCAGCGCGGGGATCCTGCTGGTATATATCCTGCTGCTGGGGCAGCCTCTTGGCGGCTTTGACAGCCGGACATGGCTGTCCTTTGCCGGGATCGCGCTGGTGGCCACCATCGGCGGGCAGTTCATCTTCAATCTGCTGCTGAAAAAGCTGCCCGCTTCGGCAGTGACCATGGGCATCCTTGGCGAGCCGGTGGGCACCTGCCTGCTGGCATGGCTGCTGCTGGGCGAGGGTCTGCGACTTCAGCAGCTGATCGGCATCGGGGTGATCATGGCAGGCATGGTCATCTTTTTCCTGCCGGAGAAGGGGAAGGTATAAGTGAAAATACCGCTGCGGGGGATGTACCCGCGGCGGTGTTTTGCGTTTTAAGGCTCCCCTGCATGGGGAGCTGCCGCTGTAGCCTCCCATAAGGCTCCCCTGTGCAAGGCACGGTCGGGAAGCGCGTGCCCAGTGGGCACGTGCACGAAGTGCAAAGCGACCCGCAGGTGGGGAGTGAAACGAGCAGAGGGCACGGTTAGTGCGCTCTGCGACGATTGAACGACCGGGCCGGTGGCACGGCTTTGCCGTGACGGAAGGGTTGTACTTGGCTGCAACGCCCACCCCCATATCGCTGCACTGCAGGGTATCAGATACCCGCAGAACCGCTGCGAGGAACTGGGTGGGGCTGCGCGCCCCTTGCCGCAACCTCAGTCGGCGTACAGCCCACTAACCGTGGTCTGTACTTGCTTCGGTTGACGACTGCGGGTCGCTAACGCCTTCGGCGTTGTGCCCACCGGGCACGCGCTTCCCTCCGTCTCCTGCGGTCACTCTTTTATGAAAAGAGTGACCAGAAAAGGGCGACACGTTCGCTTTGGTCA
>JAFXBE010000087.1 GCA_017516765.1 Clostridia bacterium
CTTTTCGCTCGCCGACTTTGGTGGGCAGCTCGCTGCCCACCAAAGTCGTTCCAACAACCGTCCGTCTCGTCCTCTCAACTGGCTTTCTCCTCGTGAGTTCCTTGCTTCTTTCACTGTACAAGATGTTTGACAAACCTACACTCAAGGATCGTACCGTCTACGGTCATCAGGGCATGAGCGAGGGTCTGGTGGCAGGGCTTTTTTACGAGCCGGAGTCCAGATTCACCATCGCCATCATCACCAACGGTTCGGACAGCCGTCAGGATCACCGCATCACGCTCATCAACCGCAAGCTGTTTGGGCTGGCGTGGGAGCTGTTCGGCGAGGAAGGCGTGGAATAGCAAAACAGAATGAACGGCAAAAGCCGGAGCGTACACAGCGTGCGCTCCGGCTTTTCCGTATGCATTTCTTTTCATGCACCCCCTGCGATCAGGCAGCATGCTCCGCTCCTTTTCGCTGAAGCCACAGGGCATAGCCCACGGGAATGATCACCAGCGCCAGTGCGCTGAGGATATCGCCCCACGTGCCTGCACTACGCCCGAAAGCGCTGGTGCCGTTGATCACGCAGTGGGCGATGATGCAGGGCACGATGCTGCCGCTTTTCAGGAAGATGACGATGAACAGATAGCCGATGGCGGTGGCATAGGCAATCTGCAGGAGGGTATCCGGCACAGGCGCGCCGTTCAACAGGTTCACGATGTGCCCCATGCCGAAGGTAAGGCTGCTCACGATGATGGCTGCCTTCGGATTCTCCTTGCTCATGGCTTTGAAGAGCAGCCCACGGAAGATCAGTTCCTCCAGAAGCCCGGCCATGGTCATGGTTACGATAGCGGGCAGGGCTTTGAGCAGGTTTCCGGGCATGGCAAGCCCGTTCCACAGGTTGCAGGTGCTCAGCAGGATCAACGGCAGGAAGTACAGGTAGTTTTTCATGCTGCCCCGTACGCCGCACAGACCGTAGTAGGTCTTCAGGCTGTTCTGGCGGATAAAACCGATCAGCACAACCGCCATGGCAATGCTGAGGAACATGGTAAACAGCTTGGGGATGCCTGTGGCTTCGGACAGTCCGTCCGAAAGGCTGAACAGCACCACATAGGCTGCGATCCACAGGATGGCAAAGGTCAGTTCGTTCTTTTGGTAGAGCTTTTTCATGAATGATCCTCCTTGGTGATGGCTTCGGCTGCGCATGCACCGGTAAAGGCGCTGTCCAGCAGCAGGGCGGCTTCGTTTTCGTTGTAGGGCATGGGGTTGTTTGCCAGCAGGCTGGCATAGCCGTGAATGGTCAGAAACAGCTGCAGAAAGATCCGGCGGGCGGCTTCCGGCGTTACACCTGCGGCCTGCTGAAGAATCTCCAGCATGGGGGAAAGCGTGGGATCATTGACCAGCTCCATCACATTGCCGCTGCCCAGACCGCTGGACTGGAACAGAAACCGGAACAGCCGTGCTTCCTGCGCCGCAAAGCGGATGTAGTTCTGCCCCAGCGTGAGCAGGGGCATTTCGCTTTCTTCCATCCCTTGCATCAGGTATTCTGCGTGGAATGCATCCGCACAGGTATAGACGGCTTTGCGCATATCGTCCACGGTGGCAAACTGGTACAGTACCGGCTGGGTGGAGCAGCCCAGCCGCTGGGCAACGGTGCGGGCGTTAAGGGCGTGTGCCCCTTCCTCCCGTACAATGGCAAATCCCGCTTCAACAATCATTTCCTGTGTGATCCGTACTTTGGGCGGCATGGCTTCCTCCTTTTATAATTTGTGTAATATAACAATGATTATAATATACCATATGCAGGAATCTGTCAAGCGTTGCTTCCCGAAAGAAACCGATCAAAACAATCCGTAACGCAAACAAAAAACCCACCTCCCGCGCCGTGTAACGGCGCGGAAAGCGGGTTTCCAAAGGGACTCAGTCCCTTTGGCGGGGTGCAGGGCAGAGCCCCTGCCTCGTTTTTACTTGCTGCTCTTGCCCAGATAAGCAGCCTGTACATCCTCAGAGGCCAGCAGCTCAGCGCCGGTGCCGGTGAGGGTGATGTTGCCGGTCTCCATTACGTAACCGATATCGGCTGCGTGCAGGGCGGCGTTGGCGTTCTGCTCGATCAAAAGCACGGTGATGCCGGTCTCCTTCAGGGTCTTGATGATGGAGAAGATATCCTTTACCACCAGGGGAGCCAGACCAAGGCTGGGCTCGTCCATCATGATCAGCTTGGGGCGGGTCATCATGGCACGGCCTACGGCCAGCATCTGCTGCTCGCCGCCGGAAAGGGTACCGGCAAGCTGCCAGTTGCGCTCCTTCAGGCGGGGGAAGAGGGAGTAGATGTAGTCGATATCCTTCTGGATGTCTGCCTTGTCCTTGCGCAGGTATGCGCCGATGCGCAGGTTCTCCAGAACCGTCAGGTTGGAAAAGACGCGGCGTCCTTCGGGCACCAGGGCGATACCCTTGGAAACGATCTTCTGGGTGTCCATGCGGGTAATGTCTTCGCCCATAAAGGTAATGCTGCCGCTCTGGATGGGCACGATACCGGTGATGGAGCGCAGCGTGGTGGATTTGCCCGCGCCGTTTGCGCCGATCAGGGTAACGATGTTGCCCTCTTCAACGTCGAAGGAGATGCCTTTGAGGGCTTCGATGCCGCCGTAGCTTACGATCAGGTCTCTTACTTCCAGCATGCTCATTCTTCTTCCACCCCCAGATAAGCGGCAATAACCGCGGGATTCTTCTGGATCTCCTCAGGCGTACCCTCGGCGATCAGCTTGCCGAAGTCCAGCACGTAGATGCGGTCGCTGATGTCCATAACCAGATTCATGTGGTGCTCGATCAGGAACACGGTCAGATTGAAGTCTTCCTTGATCTTTCGGATAAAGTCGCTCAGCTCGTCGGTCTCCTGCGGGTTCATACCGGCGGCAGGCTCGTCCAACAGCAGGATGCGGGGGTCGGTGGCGAGCGCGCGGGCGATCTCCAGATAACGCTGCTTGCCGTAGGGCAGGGAGGCGGCGTTTTCATACATCAGATCACTGAGACCCAGCATATCCAGCAGGTCGGAGCATTCCCGGCGCAGGCGGCGTTCCTCGTGCAGGTTCAGGTTCAGCGCAGACTGGAAGAAGCCTGCGTTCAGCCGCATGTGGCGGGCGACCAGCACGTTTTCCAGCACCGTCATGTTCTTGAAGAGGCGAATGTTCTGGAAGGTACGGGCCATGCCCATTTGACAGATCTTGTCGGGGGTGTGGCTGATCAGCTTGTTGTACTCGCCGATGTGGGTACCGGCATACATATGCTTCATCTTGCCGGTGGGGTGCCCCTGGGCAATAATCTTGCCGCGCAGCAGCACACGTCCGTTGGTGGGGGCGTATACGCCGGTGGCAACGTTAAAGGCGGTGGTTTTGCCGGCGCCGTTGGGGCCGATCAAGGCAACGATCTCGTCCTTGTAGATATCAAGGCTCAGGCTGTCAACGGCAACAACGCCGCCGAACTGCATGGTCACGTTGTCCATTTGCATGACGATCTCACGCATCAGGCTTCGCCTCCTTCCACGGTTTCGGCTTCCGCAGCTGCGGCAGCCTCCTGTGCCAAAGCTTCCTTCAGGGCTTCTTTGGCTTCCTCGGCCTTGTCCTTCAGGCTTGCGGCTTCTTCGCCTGCGGCTTCCGCAGCCACTGCCGCGCCCGTTTCGGCGGCTTCGGCTGCTGTCAGGGTAATCTGTTCCTCTGCCTGCAGGGCTTCCTTTGCGTTCTCTTTGGCTTGCTCAGCCTTTTCCTTCACGGAACGCTTGGGCTTTTTGCCGCCCCTTCTGGGCTTGAACAGGTCGGGCAGCTCCTTGGTGCCCATAATGCCCTGGCGGAAGAACAGCACCACGATCATGATGATGATGGAGAACACCACCAGACGGAAGCCGTTGCGCAGCAGGGGCACTTCAAAGTTGCCGATCATCTGCTTCTGGTCCAGGAAGCGCAGCCACCACTCGGAGCAGGCCACGAACAGGAACGAGCTGATGCAACTGCCGGTTACGGAGCCGATGCCGCCGATCACCACGATCAGCAGGATCTCATAGGTCATGGCAGAGGTAAAGGCCTTGGCCTGCACGGTATTCTGGTACATTGCCAGCATTGCGCCGCCGATGCCCGCGAAGAAGCTGCTTACGCAGAAGGCGATCTGCTTGTGCTTGGCAAGGTTGATGCCCATGGCTTCGGCAGCGATCTCGTCGTCGCGGATGGCCATAAAGGCGCGGCCGTAGCTGGAGCGGAGCAGCAGCACGATCAGGGCGATGCACACACCGGCGATAATGAAGGGCACCAGCGTGGAAAGGTAGAGCGTTACTTCGCCGTCTGCCCCCTTGATGTTGAAATCGTTGAAGGTGGGGTACTCACGCAGCAGGTTGGAGCCGTTGGTGAGGAAGCCCAGCTTGTCCCACTGGAAGATGGTGCGCACGATCTCGGCAAAGCCAAGGGTGGCAATAGCCAGATAGTCGCTCTTCAGGCGCAGCACCGGCAGACCGATCAGGAAGGCAAACGCTGCCGCACACAGACCGGCAATGATCAGCGCAGGCACAACGGGCAGCGCAAACTGCACAATGCCGCCGTCATAGTACTGGTACACATTCATACGCTGTTCTACGGGAATGGTCAGAATGCCGTAGGCGTATGCGCCGATGAGCATAAAGCCCGCCTGACCAAGGCTGAAAAGCCCGGTGAAGCCGTTGAGCAGGTTCATGGAAACGGCCACCAGAGCGTAGGTGGCGCCCTTCTTGAGCACGGTGAAGAGGATGGAGGTGGAGGGCAGGGTCTGCTCAGCAACAAACACGGCTGCGTACACCAGCAAAATCACCAGTGCGGAAAGCACGGTGGACAGCTTCACGGTTTTTTCCTGAGGCTGTGCGTAGGAACCGGATCGCGTATTTTTCATCATGTTGCTCACCTCACACCTTATCCGTGATCTTCTCACCGAACAGGCCGGTGGGCTTGACGATCAGGATGATAATCAGCAGCGCAAACGTGAAGGCGTCGGAGAAGGTGGCCAGTCCATAGCTGGTGTTGGTGAGGCCGGCCTTGAACAGGATGATGTCCAGACCCTTGATCAGGTTTTCGCAGATGCCGATGATGAAAGCGCCCACCACAGCGCCGGGGATGGAGCCGATGCCGCCGAACACGGCTGCAACGAAAGCCTTCAGACCGGGCATTGCGCCGGAGGTCTGGATAACGGTGTTGTAGTTGGTAAAGTAGAGGATGGAACCCACACCGGCCAGCACGGAGCCGATGATGAAGGTGACGGATATAACATTGTTGATCTTGATACCCATCAGCTGAGAGGTTTCAAAATCTTTGGAAACGGCGCGCATGGCCATACCGATCTTGGTCTTGTTGATGAGCAAAACCAGCGCCACCACCAGCACGATGGTAAGCACGGGGGTGATGAGGGTAACCATCTTGGTGTTGACGCCGAAGATGGAAACGGATTCGGAAATGAAGGGGATTTTGGGGTAGGACTTGTTCAGACCGCCGGTGATGTACAGCACCAGATTCTGCAGCGTGTAGCTGACGCCGATGGCCGAGATCATAATGGACATACGGGGAGCGGAGCGCAGGGGCTTGTAGGCGATGCGCTCAATGACAAAGCCGATGGCGGCGGTCAGCAGCAGCACCAGCGGGATGGAGATGTAGAGGGGAAGACCGCTGGCCATGATGTACACCATCAGAATACCGGCCACCATGAACACGTCGCCGTGGGCGAAGTTGATCAGGCGCAGGATGCCGTAGACCATGGTATAGCCGATGGCGATCAGCGCATACTGGCCGCCGACGGCAATGCCGGTCAGCAGGTAGGGGAGTACGGTTTTCAGCATAGGGGGATGCCTCCTGTATAAAGGATGTGGCGTGGGCGAAAGTGCCCACGCCACAAATCAGGGTTTGTGAAAGCCTTGCGGCGTTTTGTTATTCAATGCCCTGCACGGCCACGAACTGCCAGGCACCGGTGGCGGTGTCAACAGTCTTGATGTAAGCCTGATCGCGAACGGCGTCGCCGTTGGTGGCTTCGAAAGCGATAGCGCCGGAGACGCCATCATAGGTGACGGCCCACAGAGCATCGTTCACAGCCTTGGCATCGGTGGAACCGGCGGCCTTGAGGGCCTCCAGAGCCACAAAGTAGGCATCGTAACCCATGGCGCTCACAGCAGCGATGATGTCGTTGCCGCCGTTGTTGGTCATGGCTTCGGCATCGCTGTTCAGCCAGGCCTTGAAGCCGGCGTCAAACTCTTCGTTGCCGCCTTCCTGATAGAAGGTGGAGATGAGGATGTTCAGGTTGGTGCCGGTGGCGGCATTCAGAACCATGTTGCTGTCCCAGGTATCGCCAGCCAGCAGAGCGAACTCAGCGTTCTGACCGGCAGCCTGATCGATGATCAGAGTGGCGTAGGCGATGGAGCAGGGAGCGAACACAACGCCGGAGCCGTACATCTGAGCATTGGTGATGTAGGGGGTGAAGTCAGCAGTGCCGTTGGGGAAGCTGTCGCCCATAACGGTGCCGCCCAGAGCGGTGAAAGCCTCGGTGAAGTACTTGATCAGGCCCTGGTCATAGTCATTGCCCAGCTCGCCCAGCGTGTAGGCATTGGTGATGCCCATGGTCTTATAGGCGTAGTTGGCAAGCACGGTGCCCTGGAAGGGATCCAGGAAGCAGATGCGGAAGTAGTGGGTGTTGCCGGCGGTAACCTGAGGATTGGTGCAGGAAACGCCGATGGCGGGGATACTGGCCTCAGCAAAGAGGGGGGAGCCGGCGATGGACACGCCGGAGCCGTAGGAACCCAGCACGACGCTGACGCCCTGGTTGACCAGCTCGGAAGCGGCAGAGGGGGCCTTGTCGGTGGAAGAAGCGTTGTCAGCATAGACCAGCTGAACGGTGTACTCGGTGTCGCCGATCATGACGGTGGGCTGCACCTTGTTGGCATACTGCATGCCCAGGATCTCCTGCTTGCCGCCAGCGCCGCTGTCGCCGGAAGCGGGCTCGAACACGCCGATCTTAACGATGTCGTCAGCCAGTGCAAAGCTGGGGATGAGCAGCATCATAGCGAGAATGATGGCCAGAATCTTTTTCATGGAATGATCCCTCCTGAAGTTTTTCTCAATCTCTCCACTTGAGAGCGTGGGAAGTAGCTACAGTATACTGTTCATTTATTCACATATGCAAGTAAAGTACAAAATAAATGCAATGCAAGCGTTTGCAAAACAAAATGTATACAGGATACAACGGATGATGGTTGAACAACGGACGTTCGTTAACGGCTCAACAGCTGTTCCAGCGCCTGCATTTTCGATGCCAGACGCTGCCGCAGCCCAGCCATCCACTCCGGCTCTGCCGGTAGGTTCTCTGCAAGCACATGCATCAGCCCGGCGTACTCCACCAGCTGCACCAGAGACCGCATCAGCGGCAGGGCGGCTTCGTCGGCTGCCGAAAAGGGGTGCCGGGAGCGGTAGCCGCGCAGGAAACAGTCCCGCTGCTCCTCCGGGCTCATGGGAACCCCGCCCGGGGAGAGATCCTCCAGCCCGTCCAGCGCCCGTATCACATCCAGCGCATACCAGCCCACGATCATGTCGTCAAAGTCGATCACGGCATACTGCCCGGTGCAGGGGTCGAAGAACACGTTGTCCGGCTCAAAGTCGTAGTGGATCAGCCCGTAGCGCTCCGGGGCTGGGGGCAGGGCGTTGAGACGGCTGTGCAGCGTATCGCAGCAGGCCAGCATGGCTTCCGGCGCGCGGTGGTCGATAAGTTGCTGCCGTGCCGATGCAAGCAGCTCCCGCCAGCTGCGGCGCAGCCCCGCAACGGAGCAATCCGCCAGATCCCGGTGCAGCTGCCCGAGGGTGCGTCCGTAGCCTTCGATCAGCTCCCGCGAAGCCGGGAAGCTTTCCAGCGGCTGCCCTGCCACCTGCCGGAAGCAGCAGGCGGTATAGCTGCCCCATGGGGTGCTCAGCAGGGCGCAGTACCGCCCGTCCCGCATAGGTACCGGCTCCATGGCGGGAAAGCCTTTTTCCCGCAGCCACAGCGCAGCGGCGGTCTCGTCCTCCACTTCTGCCAGCGTCTTTTCCGCAGCCGGGGAAAGGCGCAGAAAACACAGCCCCTGCGCCTGCCGGAAGGGGTAAACTGCGTTGGAAGAGATGCGGAACCATGGCAGGGTCTCAGCCAGCGATGCTTCATCGTGCTCCCAGTAACCGATACAATGTTTTGCCAGTTCGAAGTTTTCGATCAGATATTTCAGTTTCAGCATGGTGTCCTTTCCGCAGACACGATGCTCCCGCGTGTCTGCTTACCTGTTTACAGAATCTTTCATCAGTTCCTTCAGGGCAGACAGAATTTCATCACGGCGTACACGTTTCATGCCGATCGCCTCCTTGCATATGTTGTGCTTCCAGTATATCACGATCATGCCGGAAAACCAACAGGCTGTACAAAGCAGGGCTTTTCTGTCCCTGTGTCGAATGAGGGAATATCGGTTTTCATTTATTGGATCCCCGGGATGCTGCGGCGGCTGTCCGCCGGCGGTGTCCCGCCATCAAAGAGGAGGCGTACAGCTGTGAATCAACAGCCCATTTATCCCAACCTGCCCGCCAGCCGCCATACCATGACGGTGGGTGTCCGCCTTCACAACGGCGTGCGCACCCAGTGCAGCATTTTTTCCACCAACCACGGCCTTTTCGGCTATCTGGATGCAGAGGGCGAGGTCTTTCTCGACCTGAAAAAAGCCGCCGCCGTCAAAGAGCTTTCCCAGCTGATGGGGCTTCTTCGCCATTCCTTCCGTGTTACGGCGGATGTGGATGTGCTGGATGCGGGCGTGGACGAATTCATCAGCGTGGAGGACGATCTCTGGCTCTACGACGAGTACGACGAAGCTTATCACGAAGGCTATTATGAGGAATACGACTACGATCTCTACGACCGGGAGGAGTTTTCCGATCTGGTGGATGCCCGCAACGAGGCCGACGGTGAGGTGGAGGGCATGCTGAACATCCTTCGCAAGTGGGCGTTCTCCCTTGCCGATATCAAGGAAGTCTACATCCAGCACTGTCAGGCCACGGAGGGCGCCAACAGCCAGTATACGCTGGGATGCATCGCCTCTGCGGTGGAGCCCCACCGGGTGCTGCTGAACACCGGCGGTGTGGGCGCGCTGCGGCAGGCGCTGCGCCGCTACGGCTTCTTTACCAACATGAACGATGCCTCCATCAACAACGCCATCGGTATGATGATGGATGTATCCCGCACCGGGCAGTGGCCATGGGGCATGAGTGTGGTCAGTCGCCAGACCCTGAACATGGAAGACCGCACCATCCGTCTGGAGGATCGGTTCCTGCTCAAGACCGGTCTGACCATCGAAGAGATGGACGACCTGTTCGAAGCCCCGCCCGCCCCGTCCAAGGAGGAGCCGGAGGAACAGCCCGCCGATGCTGAGGCGGGTGCTGCTGCCGGTGAGGAAAGCGGCTTCACCGCCGGGGACGGGCAGCAGGTATAAGCCTGTATACACAAAGGGAACAATCCCACCGGATGACAAAACGCCCGGGATGGGGTACAATAGCTGCGGTATCCATTATTGAAAGCGAGGTATACGAACGATGGCCATGACCCCCACCGTGATCGCCCTGATCGTACTGGTGATCCTGATCATTACCAATCTGGTTTCCTTTTTCCTGATGATGCACGACAAGAACTGCGCCAAAAAGGGCAGCTGGCGTGTGCCGGAAGCCACCCTGTTCATCGCCACCGCCTGCTTCGGCGGTCTGGGCGGCGTGCTGGGCATGCAGCTTTTGCGCCACAAGACCAAGCACTGGTATTTCGCCGTCTTCTTCCCCCTGATGCTGGTGGTGCAGATCGCCCTGCTGGCTGTGGGCGCTTATTTCCTGTTCTTCAAGTAAGGTTTCCTGTGTCGAAACGGCTGTTTGCCGCTTCGGTGCCGAACACCGCCTCCGGGGCTGTACCCGGGGGCGGCGTTTTTGCGTGCAGGGGCGTTCCCTTTCAGTTTCCGCTATTGCATTTTCCCCGATAATTCGTTATGATGAAGGATGAATCTCAACAAGACAAGGAGGGGGCGGCGCTGATGAGCAACGAACGCCTTTCCCATATTCGAAACTTTTGCATCATCGCCCATATCGACCACGGCAAGAGCACCCTTGCCGACCGCCTGCTGGAAATGACAGGCGTTTTCGAGCAGCGGCAGATGGTGGATCAGATCCTGGACAGCATGGAGCTGGAACGGGAGCGTGGCATCACCATCAAGTCCAAGGCGGTGCGCATGCA
Organism: Clostridia bacterium; assembly: GCA_017516765.1. Lineage (GTDB taxonomy): Bacteria > Bacillota > Clostridia > Christensenellales > Aristaeellaceae > Limiplasma. The sequence goes on from JAFXBE010000087.1 coordinate 10,252, forward strand.
GTACAAGGCCAAGGACGGCGAGACCTACACCCTCAACCTGATCGACACCCCCGGCCACGTGGACTTCAGCTACGAGGTCAGCCGTGCGTTGGCGGCCTGCGAGGGCGCGCTGCTGGTGGTGGATGCCACCCAGGGCATCGAAGCCCAGACCCTTGCCAATGTGTATATGGCGCTGGAGCACGATCTGGAGACCGTGCCCGTCATCAATAAGATCGACCTCATCTCCGCCCGCCCCGAAGAGGTGAAGCAGGAGATCGAGGATGTGATCGGTCTGGATGCCTCCGAAGCGCCCCGGATCTCTGCCAAGACCGGTCTCAACTGCGAGGATGTGCTGGAAGCCATCGTCAAGTGCATCCCCTCGCCCGAGGGCGACGAGAACGCCCCCCTGCAGGCGCTGATCTTCGATGCCTACTACGATAACTACAAGGGCGCCATCTGCTTTGTGCGCGTGATGCACGGCAGCGTGCGCCCCGGCATGCGCATGCGGCTGATGCAGTCCGGCAGCGAATTCGACATCGTGGAGGTTGGCACCTTCCGTCCCGGCTATGTGCCCTGCGACGAGCTGCGCCCCGGTGATGTAGGCTACATCGCCGCCAGCATCAAGGATCTGGGCGACACCCGTGTGGGCGATACCGTCACCGATGCCGCCAACCCCGCCCCCGAACCCCTGCCCGGCTACCGTCAGGTAACGCCCATGGTGTTCTGCGGCATTTATCCTGCCGACGGCGCGGATTACGACAACCTGCGGGATGCGCTGGAAAAGCTGCGCATGAACGATGCTTCCCTCACCTTCGACCCCGAAACCTCCGTTGCGCTGGGCTACGGCTTCCGCTGCGGCTTTTTGGGTCTGCTCCATATGGAGATCATCCAGCAGCGGCTGGAGCGGGAATTCGATCTGGATCTGGTCACCACCGCGCCCAGCGTAATCTACCATGTCTATAAGCTGGACGGTTCCATGGTGGAGATCGACAACCCCTCCAACCTGCCCGGCATCGGCGATATCGAGCATATGGAGGAGCCCTACGTTACTGCCACCATCTACACCCCGCAGGATTTTGTGGGCGCCATGATGGACATCTGCGTGGATAAGCGGGGCATCTTCATCGATATGCAGTACGAGGGCAGCCGCGTAAAGCTGATCTACGAAATGCCCCTCAACGAGATCATTTACGAGTTCTTCGATCAGGTCAAGAGCCGCAGCCGGGGCTATGCCAGCTTCGACTACGAGCTGAAGGGCTACATGCCCTCCGAGCTGGTGAAGATGGATATCCTGCTCAACGGCGATATCTGCGACGCCTTCTCCATCATCGTCCATAAGGACAAGGCCTACGCCCGGGGCCGCTCCATTGCCGAAAAGCTGAAGGAAGTCATCCCGCGGCAGATGTTTGAGATCCCCATTCAGGCTGCCATCGGCGGCAAGGTCATCGCCCGCGAGACCGTCAAGGCCATGCGCAAGGACGTGCTTGCCAAGTGCTACGGCGGCGACATCACCCGTAAGAAGAGGCTGCTGGAGAAGCAGAAGGAAGGCAAGAAGCGCATGCGCCAGTTCGGTACCGTGGAGGTACCCAGCGAAGCCTTCCTTGCCGTGCTCAAGATGAGCGACGATAAGTAAAACCGGGGGATATGTCCCTTGGGGATCCCGCTGCTGCCCGCACGCTGTGCGGGCAGTATTCTTTTTTGGATGAAAACGTTGAAAGGCACGCAAAAGCAACGCCAATACGGAAAACCCGCCGGGAGCCGGTGCCCGGCGGGTTCAGCTCGTCAAAAAACACGCCTGCGGCGGCTTTTTTGACGACATTTGCACCGTTTGCCTAGGAGCCTACGGCTCCCCGGGCGGCAAACGGCGATAGGAACCCCTTGCTACGCAAGGGTTCCGAAACCACCGGAAGGGTGA
>JAFXBE010000088.1 GCA_017516765.1 Clostridia bacterium
ACACGGGTGATCTCCACACCGCCTGCGGGCATCGCGCCGGTATAAGCTGTACCGTTAGCAGCGGTATTGTCGCTGTCGAAATCGTACTTCACACCATCCACGGTGGTAATGGTAGCAACAGCTTCCGCACTGCTCACATCATACGTGCTGCCGACATACACCGCAGTATGCTCGGTATCGTCTTGCAGGGTGGTGCCTTCACTGTTCACAAAGCGAACAACCGCATCAGCCTTGGGCAGTTCCGCATATGTACGGATGATCTCTACGCCGCCGGCAGGCATCGGGCCGCTGTAGGCAGTGCTGTTGGCGGCGGTATCATCCTTAACAAAGCCATATTTCACATTGCCAACGGTGATGGTATCCACAGCCTGTGCAGCTGTTACATCGTAATTGCCGCCGCAGGGGATGCTGCCGGACACAAGATCCTCCTGCAGGGTGGTACCGTCCTGTTTCCGGAAATGAACCACAGCCTGATAGGGGTTATTGACCTGCCGGAAGAAATGCAGGGTGATCACGGTGCCGTCTGCAGAGGGGATAATGTTCAGCACCTCATTGCCGCTGATAACAGTACCGTCGGCGGCGTTTGCCAGCTCTGCTGCGGTATAAGTGTTGCCCTGATAGGTCAGATCACCGCTGAAATCGTACCCGGCAGAGGTCTGGTTGGTATAGGTTTTCTCCAGCAGTGTAACAGGATCCTGATGATCCTTTGAATATTCACCGCCATCCACGGAGGTGAAGTAATATGCTTCAACAGCGTAGCTGTTCAGCCTCATCCAGCTGCCCACCAGCTCTACATCCTCCCGGGGCATGGTAAAGACGCCGCCTTGGAGCGTGGCATTGCCCTGATCAATGCTCCAGCCGGAGAAGCTCCAGCCTTCCGGTGCATTGACAGACGCTGCCGTGATCTGCTCCCCGGGCTTGCCGGTGGTGTTGTAGAGGGCGGCGTCGGGCGCGCCCTCGGGCACGGTGCCGTTGTATTTGTAGGTAACGTTGTAAGCCTCGGTCAGCTCGTAATTGTGGGTGACCACAAAAGCCGCCGGATCTGCGGGATCCACCGCATCCGCTACCGTACCGTTGCGGGTGATGGTGGTGCCTGTATAGCGGTACTTGTTGTTGCCCGTGGCGGGGATCAGCTGGGTGATGGTGCTGTAGTCGGTCTGGAAAGCGGGAGTGCCGAAGTCGTTGATGATGGTCTCGGTTGCGGTGGGGGTCTTGATATCATCGTTGCCGCATTTCCAGTTCACCTGTACGGACGCGATGGAGTAGTTGGCCTCGGGAATGGGGAAGGCCGCATCCTTCATATCCACCTTTTCGCCGTTCTTGATGCCGTAGAGCAGGGAAGTGGGCTTGTTGAGGGGCACCTGCATCTGCCCAACATTCATGTTGGCATTGTCGTTAAGGGCTACCTTGTAGCTGTACTCGATGGTGGCATCGGAAAACTGGGTGCCGGTGGAGGGCGTCCAGTAGATGGTGTCTTCGGTATGGGTTACTTTGCCCGATACGGAGTAGGCAGGGGAGGTGATGCTGGTTACATCAAAGCCCACGTTGCTGCCCATGGGGTCTTTCAGCATGGCGGTGATCTCGCCCTGGATCTGCTCGAATGCGTCGGTCAGGTCGCCGGGGTTGGTGGCGGTAAAGTAGCTGCCGCCGTTGGCTGTCATCCCCTTCAGGTTGGGGTCATCGTGGTTGAAACCGACGGTGAACACAACACCGCCGTTATCGCAGAAGTTTTTGAATGTGGTGGAGGTGTACATGTTGTCGGTTGCCTGACCATCGGTCACAAGGATCAGGATCTGGGTCTTGCCGCTGTTGGAGAACTGATCGATACCCAGATCCACACCCTCCATGATGTAGGTCTGGCCCTGAATAGCGTACTGACCCAAATTGTCATAATTGTCGATCGTACCGGCATCGTCAGAAAAATAGGCATACTTGGTGGTGGTGCCATCCGGCAGACCGGCTACCAGCTCTTTGATGGCATTACGGGCTACGTTGATGCGCCGTTCGTAGTTTACGGTACCGTTGGCACCGCCCATCTTGTAGCAATAGCTACTGGGGCTGCCGGCTACATGAACATGATATACGGCGGTGCAGTCGGCGGGACAGTTGGATGTGTGGCTGTGCATGAGACCGCCGCCATTGAAGTAACTGTTGTGCTGATCCATAATGGCACAGGCGTTCATGGTGGAGGAAACGTCCAAAACAAAGACTACTTCGATCTGCGGCTTCTGCACGGGTTCGTCATCGATCGTCGCCCGCACGGTAACTTCCCATTCCGTTTCGCCGACACGCTCCGCCTGCTTGTGCAGAATAATGTTGCCGTTATCGTAGAGCAGATCGTCCGGCTTCAGGGGATCGGTCGCCGCCTGTGCAAAGCCCAGCAGGCCTGCCAGCAGAAGGGCAAGCAAAACACATACTGTATGGCGGAAAAGATGTTTGCTTCTCATGGTTTGGTCTCCTTTATATATCGCGGTCAGCGGATGGATGCTCATAGGATCATGGTATGATCAATTGTATACAACAGGCAAAAAATGACTGTGTTAATAGTATATCAAACGAATGCTAGTTGTTCAAAAAAACAAGTGATAATTTAGAAAAGTGTAACAAAATATCTCATATTAGCAATATGTGTAACAGCGTTTGTGCAAACGATTGCAGCGGATCGGTTCACACAATGGGATTTGCCGTTTTACACCGCATCCCAGGCATCGCTTTCGGCAGGAGCAGGAACGCCGGCTGCGGGTTTACGCGCAGACTGCTCCGAAAGCAAGGAAAAAACGCGTTTTCGGGTATGGAAGCCGCCGGTGAACTTTGAAAATGTTGTTGAAATGTTACAAAAGAATAAAAGTGCGGAGCAAATGTTTATCCCCGTCTTCCTGCCGGTAAAGAAAAGGCAAATAACACTATCTCCCCTTCGACGCCGATTGACATTCTATTTTATCGGGAGTACAATGCTGCGGGTATTTCGTTTCTTCCTATTAAAAAAGGATGGTAATCCTTCTCCCACCGAAATAGAAAGGAAGCATGGTTATGCTGCTCGTTTTGCTTGCGTTGTGGATCATCTTCAACGGCAAATTCACGCTGGAGATCCTCCTGTTCGGGCTTGCACTGTCTTCGGCGATCACCTGGTTCTGTTGGAAGTTTATGGACTATTCCTTCAAAGCCGAAAAAACAGCGCTCAGGCTCATTCCCGGCGCATTGGGCTATCTGTGGCTGCTCATCTGCGAGATCGTCAAGTCCAATCTTACGCTGCTGGGCTATGTCTACGGCGGCAAGGAAGTAAAGCCCAAACTGGTCACCTTCCGCACGCCCTTGCGCAGCCGTCTGGCGCGCAATGTGCTGTCCAACTCCATCACCCTTACCCCCGGCACCATCACCGCCGTGCAGGAGGGCGACAAGCTGACCGTGCACTGTCTGGATGCCGCTTTGGCAGAGGGTGTGGAGGATCAGTCCTTCCAGCGCAAGCTTCTGGGGCTGGAGAAGACCGCCGAAGCGGGCGAAAAGAAGGAGGCGCAGAAGTAATGCAGGTATCTCAGGCTTATCAGATGCTCTGGACGGGTGCACTGATCCTGCTGGCGCTGCTTACGCTGGCCTGCCTTATCCGTGCCATTATCGGTCCCCGTATTGCCGACCGGATCGTGTCCATCAACATGATCTCCACCCTGTCCCTCGCTATGATCGCCATCCTCACCCTCGTGCTGGGGGAGGGCTATCTGGCGGACGTGGCCATCATCTATGCGCTGCTGGGCTTCCTTGCCGTGGTGGTGCTGTGCAAGGTGTTTATGGGCATTGCCCTGGAAAAGAAGGAACAGGAGGAAAAGAAGCATGGGTGAGTGGATCGTTTTCGGGATCTCCGCGCTGCTGCTGATCACCGGCCTGTTTCTGATGCTCAGCGCCGTGGTGGGGCAGTACCGCTTCAAGTATGTGCTCAACCGCATGCACGCCGCCTCCATGGGCGACAGCATGGGTCTGGGGCTGGTGCTGCTGTCCCTGTGCCTTGCCAGCGGCGACGGCTGGCTCATCGCCAAGTATCTATTGGTGGTGCTCTTTGTCTGGCTTACCAGCCCCACCGCCGGGCATCTGATCGCCCGGCTGGAGATCGCCACCGACAGCCGGTATCAGGATGAGATGGAGATGATCGAGAAATGAATGTGTTTGTGATCATGATCCTTGGTTTTCTGGTGGTCTGCGCCGTTGCCACGGCATTTACCAAGAGCCTGCTGGCAAGTGTGGTCATCTACATGGCCTACAGCGTGCTGATGTGCATTATCTGGATGCTGCTGCAGTCGCCCGACCTGGCGGTTACGGAAGCCGCTGTGGGCGCAGGCGTTACCAGTGTTCTGTTCTTTATTACGCTCAAGAAGATCCACGCCATCCGGGGCGACGAGGAGGAGGATCATCATGAAGAAAAATGAATCCTTCTGGCAAAAGCTCCTTTCGCTGGATGAGATCTCTTACGAAAACCCGCTGGACGAACAGCTGATCGATGCCGAAACCGACCAGCCGGACAGCGTTCTCCGGCAGCAATCGCCCGTGGAATATGCCTTTGCCGAGATCCTGCAGGAAGAAAAACAGGAGGAGCTCTACATTGCCGAACGGCTGGAGGCGAACAGCCTGCATGCGTGGGTGGGGCGGCAGAGCAAGAAATGGGCAAAGCCCGTCTACAGCCTTCTGTGCGCGCTGTTCTGCGTTGCGCTGGTCGTTTTTCTGATGAGCACGGTAATCGAGCTGCCGCCCTTTGGCGCAGCCGATAACCCCACCAACAACGAGGTGGCACAGCGGTATCTGGAAAAGGGTCTGGAGGAGACCGGCGCAGTGAACATGGTCGCCGGCATGATCCTGGATTACCGTGCCTTCGATACTTTCGGTGAGAGCACGGTGCTGTTCGTGGCTGCCTGCAGCGTGCTGCTGCTGCTCAAGCTGGGCGACCACAAGGATGGCGAGGTATCCCCCGCCATGCTGGAGGCCGAGTGGGACGACCGCCACCACGAGCCCAAGAACGATGCCATTCTGCAGATGGCTGCCCGCGTTCTTGTGCCGGTCATTCTGCTGTTCGGTATGTATATCGTTCTAGCGGGTCATCTGGGGCCGGGCGGCGGCTTCAGCGGCGGCGCTGTGATGGGCGCAGGTCTGATCCTGTACCTGAACGCCTTCGGTTTCCGGAAGACCGGGCGGTTCTTCACCTACAAGACCTTCCGCTGGGTCACCTTCGTTGCGCTCATGACCTACGCCCTGCTCAAGAGCTACTCCTTCTTCTGCGGCGCAAACCATCTGGAAAGCGGTATTTCCCTGGGCACGCCGGGGGCGATTCTGTCTTCCGGTCTCATTCTGCCGCTGAACATCTGCGTGGGGCTGATCGTTATGTGCATCATGTATGCCTTCTACACCCTGTTCAGAAAGGGAGGTATGTAAAGCATGGAAATGTTTGCTACCCATATCGAAGAGGTGGTGGCGGTGCTGCTCTTCGGCATCGGCTTCACCACCCTGCTCCTGCACCGGAATCTGATCAAGAAGATCATTGGTCTTAATGTTATGGATACGGCGATCTATCTCATGTTCACCTCTGTGGGGTATGTGGAGGGGCGTACCGCCCCCATCATGGCGGACGGCATCACCGATGCCGCCCACTACATCAACCCCATCCCCAGCGGTCTGGTGCTCACGGGCATCGTGGTCTCCGTAAGCGTTACGGCGTTGATGCTGGCGCTTACCGTGCGCCTGTACCGCCGCTACCATACGCTGGATATTGACCGCATTACCCTGCTGATGAAGGGAGAGGACGACTGATGCCGCTGATCCGGAATTTCCCTTTCTTCTGCATCATGCTCAGCATGATGTGCGGCATCGGCTCCGCTATGCTGCCCGGGCGTATTGCCCGCAAGGTAACGGTAGCCCTCGCCGCCGTGGTGGCTGCGCTCAATGCCGCCCTCATGTGCCACCTGATGGCAGCAGGGGAGAACTACCATTATCTGATGGGTCACTTTCCCGCCCCCTGGGGCAACGAGCTGCGGGCAGGCCCGCTGGAGGCGCTGCTGTGCACCCTGTTCAGCCTTGTGCTGCTGTTTTCCGCTCTCGGCGGGCAGGGCAAGGTGAAGGTGCAGGTAGATCCCAATAAGGAAAGCATCGTCTATGTCATGCTCAATCTGGTGCTGGCGGGCACCCAGTCCATGCTGTACACCAACGACCTGTTCACCGGCTACGTGTTTATCGAGATCATGACGCTGGGCTCCTGCGCTTTGATCATGAACCGGCAGAACGGGCGCACCATGGTCAGCGCCATGCGCTATATGATCATGAGCCTTCTGGGCTCCGGCATGACGCTGATGAGCATCATGCTCATCTACACCCTTACCGGGCATCTGCTGATCGAGAACATCCGCCAGTCGGTGGAGGTGCTGTACATGTCCGGGCAGTACCATGTGCCGCTTACTGTCACCATTGGTCTGTTCTTTGTGGGTCTGGGCATCAAGAGCGCCCTGTTCCCCTTCCATACATGGCTGGCAGATGCCTACGGCTACTCCACGCCCACCGCATCGGCGGTGCTCAGCAGCATCGTCAGCAAGGCGTATATCCTGTTGCTGTTCAAGATCTTTACCCGTATGATCGGTATGGATGTGGTGGTGGGTCTGCACCTGAACGACCTGTTCTTTGCCTTCGGCGTGATCGCCATGATCATGGGCAGCCTCAGCGCCACCCACAGCCACGATCTGCGGCGCATGGTGGCGTACAGCTCCGTTGCCCAGATCGGCTATATCTACGCCGGTATGGGCATGGGCATCACCGCCGGTCTGATCGCTGCCCTCTACCATATCCTGATCCATTCCGCCGCCAAGAGCGCGCTGTTCATTTCCTCTTCCGCACTGGCGGATGCCTCTGCGGGCAGCAAGCGGTTTTCCGATCTGCGGGGCGCGGGCAGACGCAGCCCTGTGGCGGGCGTGTGCTTCAGCATCGCCGCCATGAGTCTTGTGGGCGTTCCCGTACTGGGCGGCTTTATCAGCAAGCTGGTGTTCAGTCAGGCTGCTTTCAGCGCAGGCGGGGTGCATATGTGGGTCATGCTGCTGGCGCTGGCGGTCAGTACGCTGCTGAACGTGCTCTACCTGTTCAGAACGGTGATCACCCTTTACCGCCCGGCGCGGGAGGGCTTTACCTGCACGGTGGAAAAGCCCGACGGGGCGGCGGTGTGCGCCATGGTGGGCTTCGTTGTGCTCAACGTGCTGCTGGGCGTGCTGGCGCAGCCCATCCTCAATGTGCTCACCACCGGTTTTCATCTGTTTATGTAAGGGAGGATGCTTACCATGCAAACCATCCTTTTGTGGATTATTCCTTTGTTCCCCGCGCTGGCTGCGCTGGCGCTGGGGCTTCTGCCGCTGAAGCATAACAGCCGGGGCACCCATGTGGCTGCGGGCGTTGCGCTGGCGGTCAACTTCGGGCTGTGCGTATGGCTCATGTTCCTTGGCGATGCCGAAGTCACCCTGCTCCGGCTGGGCGAAAACCTGCCCATCGCCCTGCGCAGCGATCTGGCGGGACGCCTGTTCCTGCTGCTCTGCGGCGGCATGTGGTTCAACAGCGGCGTGTTCTCCTTCGGCTATCTGCCCCACGAGGGCAACGAGCAGCGGTACTTCGTGTTCTACCTGCTCTCCATTGCCGCCATCAACGCCATCTGTCTCAGCGCAACGCTGGTGACCATGTATCTCTTCTTTGAACTGATGACTCTGCTCTCCATGGCGCTGGTGGTGCACAGCCTGAGCAAGGAAGCAGTCGCCGCAGGCATCAAATACCTGCTGTATTCCATCGCAGGCGCCATGATGGGCCTGTTCGGCATCTTCGTGTTTTCCGGAATGCTGGAAACGCCCTTCTTTGTGCCCGGCGGCGCATTGCAGCCCGATGCCATGGCGCAGCACGGCTCCCTGATTCTCTGGGCAACGCTGATCACCGTGATCGGCTTTGCCACCAAGGCGGGTATGTTCCCCATGCACGGCTGGCTGCCCACCGCCCACCCCATCGCCCCCGCTCCTGCCAGCGCAGTGCTCAGCGGTGTGATCACCAAAATGGGCGTGCTGTGCGTGGTGCGCGTGCTGTTCTATACCGTTGGCGCAGCCAATCTGCGGGGCACCTTTGTGCAGACCGTGCTGCTGATCCTTGCCCTGTGCACGGTGTTCATGGGCTCCATGATGGCTTTCCGCACCACCGGGTTCAAAAAGCGTCTGGCATATTCCACGGTGTCGCAGGTCAGCTACATCCTGTTCGGTCTGTTCCTGTTCACCCCCCAGGCCTTTGCGGGTGCGGTGGAGCATATGTATTTCCACAGCATTATGAAAAACGCCCTGTTCCTGTGCGCCGGTGCGGTCATTCTCAAAACCGGCAGAACAGAGGTATCCCAGCTGCGGGGCATGGGCAAGAGCATGCCGCTTACCATGTGGTGCTTCACCATTGCCGGTCTGGGTCTGGTGGGCGTGCCGCCCCTCAGCGGCTTCTTCAGCAAGTGGGATCTGGCACAGGGCTCCCTTTCCGGCGGTCCGGCGGTGTTCAGCTGGCTGGGTCCGGTGGTGCTGCTGATCTCCGCCCTGCTTACGGCGGCTTATCTGCTGCCCATCAGCATCGATGCCTTCTTTCCCGGACATGATCACGGCGAGCCCGAAGCCGCTGCCGCCCCGCTGGAGGTGGGCCCGGTCATGGCTGTGCCGCTGGTGATCCTGACGGTGCTCAACTTTGTGCTGGGCATGTTCCCCGGTCTTCTGAGCGATGCCGCCAACGGGCTGGCAGCGCTGCTGATGTAAGGAGGCGCGACCATGCTTCTGGTATCAACTCTGATCCCCGTCATCGGGGCTGCGCTGCTGTTTTTGCTGCGCCCCCGCAGTGCAAAGCTGCGGGGCTGGCTGGTCATGGTGTGCAGCCTCACCACCACGGCCTGTGTGGCGTGGTGCCTGTTTACCCCGGGCGACCATCCGGTGGTGCTGCTGCGGCTTTCCACGCTGCTTACGGTCAGCTTCCGGCTGGATGGACTGGGGCGGGTGTTCGCCGGTCTGGTGGCGTTCCTCTGGCCTCTGGCAAGCCTGTACGGGCTGGAATACATGCGCCATGAGGGCGGTGAAAACCACTTCTTCGGCTTTTACCTGATCAGCTATGCAGTCACGCTGGGCATTGCCTTCAGCGAGAATCTGATGAGCCTGTATGTGTTTTACGAGCTTCTCTCCCTTGCCACCCTGCCCCTTGTCATGCATGGCATGAAGGCCCGGAACGTACGGGCCGGGCGCACCTATGCCTACTACTGTCTGGGCGGCGCTGCGCTGGGCTTTATGGCGCTGGCTGCGATCATTTACTATGGCGGTGCCAGCAACTTCACCCCCGGCGGCATCGCCGGTCTGGCGGCTGCCCCCCAGGGCGTTGTGCTTACCATGTATGTGCTGGGCTTCTTCGGCTTCGGCGTGAAGGCGGCAGTGTTTCCGTTGCACCGCTGGCTGCCGGAGGCGGGCGTTGCGCCCACCCCGGTCACCGCGTTGCTGCATGCGGTGGCGGTGGTCAAGGCAGGCGTGTTTGCCGTTACCCGCCTTACCTATTACAGCTTCGGTGCGGAGCTGTTGCGGGGTACATGGGCGCAGACCCTGTGCATGACGGTGGCCCTTGTCGGCATCCTCTTCGGCAGCGGCATGGCGGTGCGGGAGCAGCACATGAAACGCCGTCTGGCGTATTCCACCATGTCCAACCTGAGCTATGTGCTCTTCGGCGTTCTGCTGATGACCCCTCAGGGGCTGGCAGCGGGGCTTACCCATATGGTCTACCACGGGCTGATGAAGATCGCTCTGTTCTGCTGCGTGGGTGCAGTGATGATCTACACCGGCCGCAGCGATATCCGCCAGATGCGCGGGCTCTCCCGGAACATGCCCTTTACCGCAGCGGTGTTCCTTGTCTGCGGCGCTGCGCTGGTGGGCGTGCCCCCGCTGATCGGCTTCGGCAGCAAGTGGGCGCTGGCCACCGCAGGCGTTGCCTCCGGCAGCTGGATGGGCGTGGCGGGTGCAGCCGTGCTGCTGATCTCTGCCCTGCTTACAGCGATCTATGTGCTGGTACCCGCCATCTCCGCCTATGCCCTGCCGCTTGATGGTGAAGCGGAGAAATGCGACCCCGGCTGGCAGATCAAAACCGCGCTGTGCGTGGTGCTGGCTGCCGTTGTGGTGCTCAGCTTTGCTCCGCAGCCTCTCGGGCGTTTCCTTGCACAGGTCGCTGCGGGCGCAATGTAAGAAAGGAGTGGTTCGGTCATGAACGGAAACTGGCTTTTGCCGCTGGCTGCGCTGCTCCCCATGGCGCTTTCGCCCCTGGTGTGGCAGATGGGTAAAAAGCGGCAGCAGAACAGCCTTTGGGGGCTGTGCGCCGTATGCGGTCTGGAAACGCTGCTGGTGCTCTGCATCGCCGTCCCCGGCTTTGGCGGCGCAGAGCTGTCCTTTGCCCTGCCGGGCTTCTGCGGACAGGGGCTTGCCATGCGCGCAGACGGCTTCCGCAGCCTGTATGCCATGGTGGCCTGCATCATGTGGCTGGTATCCGGCATCTTCAGCCGGGATTATCTGGCCCATGAGCATGCCGTGCCCCGCTACTGCTTCTTTACCCTGATCACCCTCGGAGCAGTGGTGGGCATGTTCCTGTGCGACAGCATTTTCAGCATCTTTATCTTCTTTGAGATCATGTCCCTTGCCAGCTATCCCTGGGTCGCCCACGAGGAAGACCGGGCGGCCATGCGGGCGGGGGAGACATACCTCTATATCGCCGTCATCGGCGGTCTGACCATGCTCATGGGCATCTTCCTGCTGCCCCGTGGCATGGCGGCTGCTCCCCTTGCAGAGCTGCCCGCTCTGGCTGCGGGCAAGAGCCTGTGGCTGCCCGCCGTTCTGATGCTGGTGGGCTTCGGCGCCAAGGCGGGCGCGTTCCCGCTGCACATCTGGCTGCCCAAGGCGCACCCGGTTGCTCCCGCTCCCGCCAGCGCACTGCTGAGCGGTCTGCTCACCAAGGCGGGCGTGTTCGGCATGCTCATTCTGTCCACGTTGGTGATGCGGGAGGTCTCCGGCTTTGGCGACCTGCTGTTCCGCCTGGGTGTGATCACCATGCTGCTGGGTGCGGTGCTGGCCATCTTCTCCCAAAACCTCAAGCGTACACTGGCATGCTCCTCCCTCAGCCAGATCGGCTTTATCATGATCGGCGCAGGGCTTTGCAACCTGCTGGGCGAGCATAACGGGCTTGCCCTCTATGGTACGGTGGGGCATATGGTCAACCACAGCCTGTTCAAGCTGGTACTGTTCCTCTGCGCCGGTGTGGTCGCCATGAACACCCACCGTCTGGAGCTCAAGGACGTGCAGGGCTACGGGCGCAACAAGCCCTTCCTGCATATCTGCTTCCTGCTGGGCGCGGCGGGCATCGCCGGCTTCCCCGGGCTGAGCGGTTTTCTGAGCAAATCCCTTCTGCACGAGGGCATCGTGGAGCTGATCGCCCATCTGGCAGAGCACGGGCACGAAACGGGTGTTTACAAGGTGTCCGAGTGGCTGTTCCTCATCGCAGGTGGTATGACGCTGTGCTATATGCTCAAACTGTACCTGTGCCTGTTCTGGATGAAAAACAAGACCCATCAGCCGGAGTACGACAAAAAGGGCAGTTACCTGAGCCTGCCCGCCCGGTTTGCGCTGGGCTTTGCCGCTGCGCTGATCCCGGTCATCGGCATCCTGCCCGGGCAGACCATGAGCCGCTTCGGCGAGGTCTCCCGCAGTTTCCTGCAGGGCGGCGCGCCTGCCCACCTGCCCATTGCCTATTTCAGCTTTGAAAACCTCAAGGGCGCAGCCATCTCGCTGCTCATCGGCGCATGCCTGTTCGGTCTGGTGCTGTTGGCACGGAAGCTGGAGCTGCGCAAGAAGCTGAATATCCGCTTCGATCTGGAGGATATGGTCTATCGCCCCCTGCTTGCGGGCATCATTGCCGTGGGCGGAATCTTTGCCGCCTTGTGCGATAAGCTGATGGACCGGCTTACCGCTTTACTCCGCAGCACCGGCGGCCTGACGGCACAGGCGATGGACTCTGCGGTGGATCATGCCGCCGCTTTGGCGGGACGCACCCTTTTCAGTCCTGTGCATAAGGTGGAGGAAGTGCCCGTAGGCAACCGCTTCACCTTTACCCTCGGTACATGGCTGGATAACGCCGCCAAGGTTTTCCGGGGCGGCAAGGAAAGCGAGCACAGCTTTGTTACCCGGCTGGCTGCCCTCTGGGAGGAGTGGACGGCACGCTGGCGGCAGTTGGCACGCACGGTCAGCTATGGTCTGGTGCTGTTCTGTCTGGGTCTGTTGTGCACACTGGCATATCTGCTGTGGTAAAAAACGTTTCCGCATATTTACGGAAAAATTGAAAGGATGCAGCAAAAATGATACTGTATAGATGCTTGCTGCATAAGTAAAAAAGCGAAATAAAAGGAGAACCGGAAAACATGAAGAAGATCCTTTCTGTCCTGCTGGCACTGGCCATGCTGCTGATGCCCGTTCTGTCTCTGGCAGAAGCTGCTGCGATGCTGGCTGCCGACTACACCACCTACACCCACGCCGATGAGCAGTTCTCCTTCATGTATCCCAACAGCTGGACGCTGCTGAATGCTGAAAACGTACAGAGCATGCTGACTCTTGCTTCTGAAACAGAGGATCAGGAGCTGGCTCAGATTATTCAGACCTATGTTCCCCAGATTGAGCAGTCCGGCATGATCATGCTGCTGAACGAGACCGGCAATACCAACGTGAATGTTATTGCCCAGAATGTGGGCATGCGCGCCACCGATGAAGATCTGCTCTCTCTGGCTCCCACTCTGGTTTCTCAGCTGAGCGCTGCGCTGGAGGGTGTCGAGTTTGTCAACGAGGGTGTCATCATCAATCTTGGCGACAAGAACGGTCTGATTGTGGAATATAACTACACCTTGTCCGGCACCGAAATGCAGGGTGCTCGGGTGTATGTATCCGGCGAAACCGATCTGTACATCTTCACCTACACCTGTGCAGCAGCCGATGAGGTGTCTGCCACCAGCCGCGAATTCGGCTTTATGCTGGGCACCTTTACTGGAAAGTAATTTTTTCCTACCATCCGGATCTCCGGCAGAAACGTTCTTGCCGGGGATTTTTTTTGTTGCAGATTGTCCCCCTGATATTTTCATGCCCGGAAAACCCCGGCGGCTGCGGTCCGGTGCCGTTCTGTCCGGGTCTGCTGTGGTAAAAAACGTTTCCACATATTTACGGACAAATTGACAGGAACCGCCATACATGGTACTGTATAGCTGCTTGCTTACCAAGCATAAGACACGAATAAAGGAGACCGAAAAACAATGAAGAAGATGCTTTCCGTCCTTCTGGCCCTGGCAATGCTGCTGGTACCTGTTCTGTCCATGGCAGAAGCTGCCGAGGCAACGGCTGTTGAGTACACCACCTACACCCATACCGACGAGCAGTACACCTTCGCTTACCCCAACAATTGGATCTTGCTCACCGCCGAGAACATCGAGACCGTGCTGGATGCCATTTCCGAAACCGAGGATGAGCAGCTGGCGCAGATGATCGCCACCTACGGTCCCCAAGTGCAGCAGACCGGCATGATCATGCTGCTGAACGAGACCGGCCTGACCAACGTGAACGTGGTTGCTCAGTATGTGGGCATGCGCGCCACCGACGATGTGCTGCTCTCTCTGGCTCCCCAGGTGGTTTCCGAGCTGAGCAAAGCGATGGCTGGCATCGAGTTCGTCAACGAAGGCACCATCGTTAAGCTGGGCGAAAACACCGGTCTGATGCTCGAGTACCAGTACACCCTGTCCGGCACCGACATGTACGGCGTGCAGGTGTACATCTCCGGCGAAACCGATATGTACATCTTCTCCTACACCTGCGCCGCAATTGATGAACTGATCTCCACCAGCGAAGAGTTCGGCTTCATGCTGGGTAGTCTTCAGGCAAAGTAATTTTCCCGTACCATCCCGATCCCGGGCAGAGCTTTTCTGCCCGGGATTTTTTGGTTACGGGTGCCGCGCCCCCTCGACAGCTTTTGCCACCCGGTAATGCTTGCTAAGCAGATAACCTGCATGGTATAATATAAGATGCGTAAAACTGACTGCATCCGGCTTGCCGGAATACATCACCTGCAAAGGAGACTATGAGCCTTGGGTATGATGGATTTTGTGAAAAAGCTCTTTGGCCAGAGCAACGAAAACGAGGTCAAGAAGCTGGAAAAGATCGCAAACAGCGTGCTTGCACTGGAAAGCGCCTGCGCTGCCCTCAGCGATGAGGAGCTGCAGCAGAAGACCGGCGAATTCAAAGCCCGCTATCAGAAGGGCGAAACGCTGGATCAGCTTCTGCCGGAGGCTTTTGCCGCCTTCCGGGAGGCTGTGCGCCGCGTGGACGGCAAGACCCTGTTCAAGACCCAGATCATGGGCGGCATCTGCCTGCATCAGGGTCGTATCGCCGAAATGAAGACCGGCGAGGGCAAGACCCACACCGCCACTTTGCCCGCTTATCTGAACGCCATTACCGGCGAAGGTGTGCACATCGTTACCGTTAACGATTATCTGGCGCGCTATCAGGGCGAGTGGATGGGCAACATCTTCCGCTTTATGGGCATTTCCGTGGGTGTGATCCTCCACGACATGACCAACGAAGAACGCCGCGCTGCCTATGCCTGCGACGTCACCTACGGCACCAACAACGAAATGGGCTTCGATTACCTGCGCGATAACATGGTCATTCACGAGAAAGACATGGTGCAGCGCGGGCATGTGTTCGGCATCGTGGACGAGGTGGACTCCATCCTCATCGACGAAGCCCGCACCCCCCTGATCATTTCCGGTCAGGGCGACAAATCCACCGATATGTACGAAAAGGCCGACCGCTTTGTCAGCCGTCTGCGCAACGAGGCGGATTACACCATCGCCGAGAAGGAAAAGGCCGTATCCCTGACCGATGCGGGCATCAGCAAGGCCCAGCAGCACTTTGGCGTGGAAAACATCGCCGACCCCGAAAACGGCGAATTGTACCACCATGTGCTGGCAGCCCTCAAGGCCCACGCCCTGATGAAGCGGGATGTGGACTATGTGGTGCAGAACGGCGAAGTGGTCATCGTGGACGAGTTTACCGGCCGCCTCATGGTGGGTCGCCGCTATTCCGACGGTCTGCATCAGGCCATCGAGGCCAAGGAGCACGTCAAGGTGGAGCGGGAAAGCAAGACCCTTGCCACCATCACCTTCCAGAATTACTTCCGTATGTATAAGAAGATCAGCGGTATGACCGGTACCGCCAAGACCGAAGAGGAAGAGTTCGAGGGCATCTACAATCTGGATGTTGTCCAGATCCCCACCAATCGCCCCATGATCCGCAAGGACATGAACGATGTCATCTACAAAAACCGCCGCGCCAAGTTCAATGCCGTGGTGGAAGAGATCGTTGCCCGCCACGCCACGGGCCAGCCCATCCTGGTGGGTACCGTCAATGTGGAGACCAGCGAAATGCTCTCCCGCCTCATTAAGCTGCGGGGCATCGAGCATGAGGTGCTCAACGCCAAGAACCACCAGAAGGAAGCCGAGATCGTTGCGCAGGCAGGTCACTACGGCGCAGTGACCATCGCCACCAACATGGCGGGTCGTGGTACCGACATTCTGCTGGGCGGCAACCCGGATTTCCTCGCCCGCCGCAAAATGCGTCAGGAGGGCTTCGACGAAGACATTATTATGGAAGCCATCGGGCATAACGAGGATGCTTCTCCCGAGGTGCTCAGCGCCCGGGAGGTCTACCGCAGCTACTTCAACGAATTCAAGAAGGAAACCGACGCAGAGCACGAGCGGGTCATGGCGGTGGGCGGTCTGCACATCATCGGCACCGAACGCCACGAGAGCCGCCGTATCGACAACCAGCTGCGCGGCCGCGCCGGTCGTCAGGGCGACCCCGGATCCACTCAGTTCTTCATCTCTCTGGAGGACGATGTGATGCGCCTCTTCGGCAGCGAGCGCATCGCCCCCATGATCGAGCGCATGGGTCTGGGCGAAGATGACCGTCTGGAGGCGGGCATGCTCACCAAGCAGATCGAAAGCGCCCAGAAGCGTATTGAAGGCCGCAACTACGGCATCCGTAAGAGCGTTCTCCAGTACGACGATATCATGAACAAGCAGCGCGAACTCATCTACGGGCAGCGCAAGGATATCCTGATGGGCGGCAACGTGCGGAACAATATCATCGGCATGGTCAATGCCCTCATCGATTCCACCGCCGAGCGCAACTTTGGCGGCGAAGGCAGCTTCGACTGGTCTGTGGACGATGCCAGAGATTATCTGGAGCGGTTGTGCCTGAAGCCCGGCACTTTTGACAAGTATGCCGACCGCATCAGGGAAATGGAAGAAGCGGATGAGCTGGTGCCCCTGCTCAAGGAGGATGCGGAAGCCTTCTATCAGGAGCGGGAAAACATGCTCACCGAGATCGGCATTGATATGCGCGAGTTTGAGCGCGTGGTGCTGCTTACCGCCATCGACCGCCACTGGATGGATCATATCGACGCCATGGACAGCCTGCGCGACGGCATCGGTCTGCGGGCCTACGGTCAGCGGGACCCCGTGCAGGAATACCGCATGGAAAGCTACGATATGTTCAACGATATGGTGCATTTTATCCGCGAGGAGACCGTGCGTCGCATTTATCAGAGCCGCATCGAAAAGGTGCCCGAACGCCGCAGCGCCGTAAAGACCGATACAATGAAGGCCGGCTTGCAGGGTGATGACCGGAACGGGCAGGCGAAGAAGGGCGGCGCCCCTGTCAGCAAGTCCACCCCCGGCGCACCGGGACGCAACCAGCCCTGCCCCTGCGGCAGCGGAAAGAAATTCAAGCATTGCTGCGGAGCCAAGGGATAGCGTCCCGTACCGATCGATAAAGCTGCTGTGCGCAGGGAGGGCTCATCCCCCTGCTGTTCCCTCTTGTGAAAGGAGAATTCACCAATGATCGATATCGAAGCCACCCGCGTGGAGCTTGGCAAGCTGCGGGAAAAAATCGAAAAAGCTGCCGATGCCCTTCACCTGCCTGTGCTGGAAGAAGAGCTGGCAGAGCTGAAGGAAGAAATGAACGCCCCCGAGTTCTGGAACGATCTGGAACGCTCCACCGCCGTCAACCGCAAGGTGAGCCAGATCGAGGGCAAGCTGAACCATGTTGCCAGCCTGTACACCCGCGCCGACGACATCGACGCCATGCTGATGCTGCTGGAGGAAGAACCCGACGATGATATGGGCGACGAGTGCGTCAACGAGCTCACCCAGCTGAACACCGATGCCGAGGCGCTGGAGCTGGAGACCCTGATGCGGGGCGAATACGACAGCTGCGATGCCATCCTCAGCCTGCATGCGGGCGCGGGCGGCACCGAGGCGCAGGACTGGACGCAGATGCTCTACCGCATGTACACCCGCTATTGCGAACGCCACGGCTACAAAGTGACCGTCAACGATATTCTTGACGGCGACGAAGCCGGTCTCAAGAGCGTCACCTTCCAGGTGGAAGGCCCCAATGCATACGGCTTCCTGCGCTCCGAGCGCGGCGTGCACCGCCTGGTGCGCATCTCGCCCTTTGATTCCAACGCCCGCCGCCACACCTCCTTCTCTTCGCTGGATGTGGCCCCCATCATGGACGACGATGCGGACTTTGAGATCAACATGGAAGAAGTGCGTATCGATACCTACCGCGCAGGCGGCGCGGGCGGTCAGCACGTTAACCGTACCGACTCCGCCGTACGTATGACCCATATCCCCACCGGCATCGTGGCCCAGTGCCAGAATGAGCGCAGCCAGATCCAGAACCGCGAGGTCTGCTTGCGTATCCTCAAGAGCCGCCTGCTGGAGCTGCGGGAGCGGGAGAAGGAAGCCCAGATGGCAGACATCAAGGGCGAGATGAAGAAGATCGAGTGGGGCAGCCAGATCCGTTCCTACGTGTTCCAGCCCTACACCATGGTCAAGGATCACCGCACCAACTACGAAAGCGGCAATGTGGATGATGTCATGGACGGCAATCTGGACGGCTTCATCACCGCATTCCTGAAGATGCAGTAAGGAGGGGCAATATGCAAAAGATCAGACGCAGAAGGGCACACGGGTCTTTTCTGGTGTGCATGCTGCTGGCGCTTGTGCTGCTTGTGCTGGCGGTGGTGTATGCCCTCTATGCAAACGTTACCGATGTAGAGGTTTTCAAGGAGGCGCTGAACAAAGCGGATGTGAACGAGCTGCTGGCCATGATGATGGGCGACGGCAACGTTCCCGCCACCCTGAGCACGGGGCTGTCCCTGCTGGATGGGCAGAACATCAAAGCCGGCGATCTGCTGAGCGGCTTTGCCGAGAACACCATCAACTATCTGCTGAACAATACGCAGGAATGGAAGCCTGTTGTTACCCTGATGGGTATGGAGATTCCCATCCCGCTCTCCGAAGATTTCTATTCCCACATGGAGACGGTCAAAACATTCGTAAAGCTGGGCACTCAGGCATTCATGGTGCTGCTGGGCTTTGCGGGTTTCCTGCTGCTGTGGGTGCTGCTCACCAGCCGTAAGGGCAGGAGCGGCTTTTCCCCGGCTGGTTACTATATCGGCGCGCTGCTGCCCGTGTTCTTTGTCATTGCCGTGGTGGGTTGGGCGTACTTCGACTTTGAGGGCTTCTGGGCATTCATTCACCAGCATTTTATTCAGGACGGCATCTTCTCGGACGGCGAAGTGATCATGCAGGTCTTTACCACCGATATGTTCAAGTCCTTCATGTTCCCCATCGTCAAGACCTTTGCCATGCTGCTGGGCGGCATTCTGGCTCTGCCTGTGGTGGTTGCGCCGCTGTGCAATCTCATCAAGGGCAGCCCCAAAGCATAAAACGGGAGATACTATGAACACGCAACAGGAAATGCAACAGAAACTGGAAGCCTTGCAGAGCAAGGCTTCCGTCCGTATACTGGCGATGGAATCCAGCTGCGACGAAACCGCAGCCGCCATTATCGAAAACGGACGCACCATCGTCAGTTCGGTCATCTTCTCTCAGGTGGATACCCACGCCCTTTACGGCGGCGTAGTGCCCGAGATCGCCAGCCGCGCCCATGTGGATGCCTGCGATCGCGTGATCGATCAGGCGCTGAAGGAAGCCGGTATGACTCTTTCGGATGTGGATGCGCTGGCGGTTACCTACGGCCCCGGGCTGGTGGGTGCGCTGCTGACCGGCGTCAACTGCATGAAAGGGCTCAGCTACACCAGCCGCCTGCCCTTGATCCCCGTACACCATATCGAAGGGCATGTGAGCGCTAACTGGCTCAGTACCCCCGATCTGGAGCCGCCGTTTATCTGTCTGGTGGTTTCCGGCGGGCACAGCCACATTATCCGGGTCAACGATTATGCCGACTACACCCTTTTGGGGCAGACGGTGGATGATGCGGCGGGCGAGGCCTTCGACAAGGCTGCCCGTGTGCTGGGGCTCAACTATCCCGGCGGCCCGCTGCTGTCCAAGCTTGCGCTGGAGGGCAATGATACCTACTTGACCCTGCCCAGACCCCATCCGGACGGGAAGTACGATTTCAGCTTCTCCGGGCTCAAGACCGCTTTCCTCAACGCCTGCCACAAGATGACCCAGAAGGGCGAGGAACTGCCCCGTGCCGATCTGGCAGCCTCCTTCGAAAAGGCCGTGGTGGATACGCTGTGCGAGAAAGCGCTGCTGGCGCTGGGCGACAGCGGGCTGAATACCCTGTGCATCGCGGGGGGCGTAAGCGCCAACCGCCGGCTGCGGGATCAGCTGACCAAGCTGAGCCAGAAGCATCATTTCCGCATGTGCATGCCCAAGCTGTGGCTGTGCACCGACAATGCTGCCATGATCGGCTCCGCTGCCTACTACCGCATGAAAAAAGGCGAGCTGGCCGCTCTGGAACTGAACGCCGTCCCCTCCCTGCCCCTGTGCTGAAGCCCCGGAAACCATACATATTCCCTGTCAGCCCCGGGCATACTGTTCTCATTCCACAGGAAGGGAATGAGAACCATGGATCGACAGAAAACCAAATTCAAAGGAAGCACCGCTGTACTGATCGTCAGTGCAGCGGTGCTTTTGCTGCTTGCGGTATTCGCCGCAGCCTTCGGCAGAGGGAACGACCGGCAGCCGGAGGATGCGCTCCTGCAGGTGGGCGGCGCCGGGGCGGTACGGGTCAGCGATGGGGCGGAGGTGCTGCAGACCCTTACCTATACCCGTTGTACCCATACCGTTACCCGCCGGGTGACGGCTCCGGTGGAGCTGTACGGCAAAACCCTGGAGGAGGTGCAGCCCCTTTATCCCGAATGGCAGATCACGGGCTTTTCGGCAACCGAGGTCAGCATGTCCCAGCAGCCGGATCTGTTCTGCCCTGCCCATCTGGTGCTCATGACCGGCGACAACGGCAAGCTGTGCGTGTACCGCAACAAGTACGGCGATGCCCTTGCGCTGGAAAAGCAGCTGGATGCCGAGGCTTCCGCATTTCCTGCCGATGTGCAGGCGGAGTTGAAGCTGGGCATCGGTTTCGGCACGGAAGAAGCCCTTTCGGGCTGGCTGGAAAATATGGAGTCCTGATATGCTGACCATCCTGATCCGCAGTCTGCTGCTGGTGGGGGTGGCAGTGCTCACCTTCCGCCTGATGGGCAAGCGGCAGGTGGGGCAGCTGCAGCCCTTCGAGCTGGTCATCGCCATCATGATCGCCGATCTGGCAGCCACTCCCATGGAAAGCCTGGATATTCCCCTGTGGCGCGGGGTCGCTCCCATGCTTGCGCTCATTTTTCTTCATCAGCTGATCACCCTTCTTTCGTTGAAGAGTCAGAAGCTGCGGGCGTTTTTCAGCGGTACGCCCACGGTGGTCATCCGCCGGGGGGAGATTGACTATAAGGCCCTGCGCAAGCTCTGCTTCAACCTGAACGATCTGATGGAGGAACTGCGCACCTGCGGCATCCTCAGCCCTACCGAGGTGGGCACTGCCATCATGGAGACGGGGGGACGGCTCAGCGTGTTCCCCAAAAGCAGTTGCCGCCCGGTCTGCCCGGAGGATCTGGGATTGTCCACAGGCTACGAGGGCATTCCTTTGACGCTGGTGATGGACGGGCAATTGGAAAAGCACAATCTGTCCCTGAGCGGGCAGAAGGAAAGCTGGCTTTTGCAGCATCTTGCCGAGTGCGGATATGATGGCTGGCATAACGTACTGTTGTGCTATCTGGATACCGACGGCAGATTGAGCGTTTACGGCTATGAGGGGAAACCGCCCGTACGCATTGCCGTTCTGGCAGAGGAGGAGGTGATCTGGTAGCATGCAGCGTGCATTGATCCTGCTTACCGTTACGGTGCTGCTGGGCGCGGCTGCCGGACTTTGGATGGAGACCAGCCTTGGCGGCATCTGCGACGATTACCGCTCCGGCGCGGAGGAGGTGCGCCGATTGGTTCTGGCAGGGGATCTGTCCGCCGCTTTGCAGGAACAGGCGTACCTCCATGCCCGCTGGCAGGGTGAAGTGGGCAGATTGCAGGCTATGGTCAGCCATCATCACACCCGCGCCGTGGAGGGCGCGCTGCTCACACTGGCTACTTCGCTGGAGGAGGGCTGGCGCAGAGATGCTTTGCTCTCGCTGGATGCGCTGTCGGAAGCGCTCCGGGATCTGGAGGATGATATGCGGCTCCGCTGGGAAAACGTGTTGTAGGGCATTTTGTACACACAAAAACAGGCTGCTGCTTCCGGGCAACAGCCTCAGCTCGTCAAAAAACACGCCTGCGGCGGCTTTTTTGACGACATTTGCACCGTTTGCCTAGGAGCCTACGGCTCCCCGGGCGGCAAACGGCGATAGGAACCCCTTGCTACGCAAGGGTTCCGAAACCACCGTACACG
>JAFXBE010000089.1 GCA_017516765.1 Clostridia bacterium
ACGTTCATTTCTATAATTTTGAGCGTATTTCGCTCAAAAACGGCCTTACTCCTATTGAAATCAGGAGCAAGGCCGCGTAAACTGTTCTTATTCTACTTCAGGTCTTTTCTTTTTTCTGTCTGACAATTGGGATACTGTCCAGTTGCATGCCAGAAAGGCGGCTTTTCAATTTGTCAACCGGTGGTTGCAATGACGCAAATGAAGGACTTTCAGGCCTCCTGTGCCACCTGCTGCATCAGCTTGTGAATGGCATCCGCAATGGCGGGGGCTTCGGGAGAAATGGTGCATACATGGGGTACCCCGGTCAGCCACAGCTTCTGCCGGATCTCGCTGGAGACGTTCTCCAGAATGCAGTCCGCGCTGCCTTCCCAGATGGTCTCGTCGTGCTGGCTCTGCACGCAGAGAATGGGGCAGACGATGTTGAACAGATTCTTTCGGGCCAGCTTGATCAGCCTGTTCAGATCGGCTCCCTTGGCGGTGGGAAAGCCGGAATAGCCAAAATCGTATTCCTTGTCCAGAACCTTGTGGTATTCGCCGCCGCCGCCCCATGCGATGCGGGGGATCAGCGTGGCAGCAATGCCTGCCAGCCCCAGCAGTTTGTTCTTTACCGCCATTGGGGCGGAAATGGGTACGCAGGCATCCACCTGCATCTGTTCGGCAAGCAGCACAGCCAGTACGCCGCCCATGCTGAGCCCGCAGACGGTTACCCGGCTGCAATGCTTCTTCAGTTCCAATACCGCCTGCTTGGCAGCCTCCAGCCAATCCTGCCAGGTGCATTTTGCCATATCGGCTTCGGTGGTGGCGTGCCCGGGCAGGTTGATGCTCAGCACTGTATAACCGTTTCCGGCAAGGCTGTCTGCCAGCTTGCGCATATGCGCTGCGCTGCCCGTAAAGCCGTGCATCAGCAAAATACCGTCTTCGCTGCCTTGGTAAAAATACCGGCAGCATACCTCACGGTCAAATCGTTTTGCTTGCTCCATGGTGCACATCCTTTCGCCGGTGGCTGCTTATTTCATGTGTATGCACGGGATACCGGCTTATGCATTCAGATTCTCAATATCTTCGGTTCTGCCAAGAACTAGGAGGGTGTCGTCTTTTTGCAGCTGCAGGTCAGCCGAAGGAGAAACAATGTAGCCGCCGTCTCTGTGTATTGCCAAAACGCTGATGCCGTATCGACGGCGAATATTTAAACCAGCCAGGGTGTTGTCTGCCCATTTTTCCGGCAGCAGAATCTCAACGATCTGGCAATCGTCGTCCAACTGCATCAGATCCAGCACGCCGGGCGTAACGATGGAACGCGCAACACGTTCGCCCATATCCCGTTCGGGGAAAACCACGCGATCCACCCCGATCTTGAGCAGTACCTTGGCATGCAGTTCGTCGTTGGCTTTGGCGATCAGGTGTGGAATGCCCATTTCTTTGAGAAGTACGCAGATCAGGACGCTGTCGCGTACGTTTTCACCGATGGATACCACAGCGCCATCAAAACTGCTTACTTCAAGGGTGGCGAGTGCGGCTTCGTCGGTGGCATCCAGCTGTACGGCTTCTGTTACATAGGGAGCGATGCTTTGCACCCGCTCTTCACCGGAATCAACGGCCAGTACCTGTTGCCCCTGTTCGCATAAGGAACGGGCAAGGCTGGAACCGAAACGTCCAAGACCAAAAACCAGATAAGAATGCGTTTTCATTGTTTTTCCTCCATTAACCAATCATGATATTTTCTTCCGGGTAGTGAATGCGGTTCTGTGCAGCATTATTCAATCGCTTGGCAAAGGCAAAACCAAGCGTCAGAGGGCCTACACGGCCAAGATACATCAAAAGTATCAAAATCAACTGGGACGGAGCGGATAGATTGCCGGAGCCGATGGAAGACAGTCCTGTTGTGGTTACTGCCGATGTAACTTCGAAAAGCAGATCAATCATATTGAAGTCGCGATCGCTTTCGATAACAGAGATGATCATTGTACAGCCGATGATTGCGCCCATCACAATCAGCACGATGGTGACAGCGCGGGAAACCGTATCACGGGCAATGCGTTTTTTCATCAGTACATGGTCTTCCTTGCCGCGGATGACCGTAGCCATCATCAGAAGCAGCATGACAAATGTGGTAGTCTTAACACCACCGCCGGTGGATGCGGGCGATGCACCGATAAACATGAGTACGCAGCTGAGCAGCTTGGAACTGTCGGTCAGAGCCAGTTGGTCCACGGCACAAAAACCGGCGGTACGGCAGGTTGTTGACTGGAACAAAGCATTCAGCAGCTTATTACCGGGACTCATCCCCCCGAGGGTGTTGGGATTGTTCCACTCCAGAACGGCAAACAGGGCTGTACCGCCGAACAGCAGTATCCCTGTTACGAGAAGCACCAGTTTGGTGTGAAGTGTAAGCTTGCCCCGCTGAAAGGGTTTGTTGATCAGTTCGATAAACACCACGAAACCCATGCTTCCGCAGATGATGATACCGCTCAGTGTGGCAACGACCAGCGGGTCGTTCTGTAGGGGTACGAAGCTGGTAAAGTTGCCCAGCAGGTCGAAACCGGCGTTGCAGAAAGCGCTGATGGAATGAAAAAAACTGAACCAGATCCCTTTGCCTACCCCGTAGGTGGGTATAAAGCGGATCATCAGCAGGCAGGCGCCCAGTGTTTCAATCAGAACGACCAGGACGGATGTCCATTTGGTAATCCGGATCAATCCGGAAAGACTGGATTGGTTCATGCTGTCACGGATAAGCACGCGGCTGCGCAGCGAAATACGTCTGCCCAGCGCGACCATACCCAGTGTTGCAAAGATCATGAAGCCCAGACCGCCCATTTGGATCAGAATGAGAATGACAACATGTCCGAGTGTGGAATAGCCAAGACCGATATCGACGATGTTCAGCCCTGTTACACATACGGCAGAAGTGGCGGTGAACACCGCACCCATCAGCCCGACGGAATGTCCGTCTGCGGCACAAACGGGTAGCATCAGCAATAGACTGCCCGCCATAATGGCTACCAGAAAACCGAGTGCAAGTACTTGTTCGGGTTGAAAATGTCGCTTGGTACGCATGGTTTTGGGGTTGGGTTTGGTGCGATTCACAGAATCCCTCCCGTGAATGGATTTCGTAAATGATTATAATTGTTTTTGCTGTATTTGTACAGAAGAGACTTTCGCCTTGTCTTGTCTTATTGTATACTGGGCAGGGCGGGTGCTTGCCGGATCAAAACGGAAGTATGGCGAAAATCGTGAAGGGTGGTTTTCTGAATGAATGAAGATATCCAACGGAAAAGCTGGCCAGAAGATAAAGAAAAACGCTATCTGCTTCTGTTTGAACAGCTCAGTGCTCTTCTTGACGGCGAAATGCATCCCCTGCCTGTATTGGCAAACACGGCTGCCCTTCTGTGGCAGGCTGTGCCGGATATCAACTGGGCAGGCTTTTATCTGAATACCGGCAAAGAAGAATTGTTGCTGGGGCCTTTTCAGGGCAAGGCAGCGTGCATCCGCATCCCCTTCAGCCGGGGCGTGTGCGGCGCGGCAGCCAGAGAAGAACGCACCCAGCTGGTGCGCGATGTGCATCAATTTCCCGGGCATATCGCCTGCGACAGCGCATCCAACAGCGAGATCGTTGTGCCGCTAATGCATGGCGGGCAGCTGATGGGCGTGCTGGATATCGACAGCCCTTTGGTGGGACGGTTCGATGCAGACGACCGGACGGGGCTGGAGCGCATTGCCGCCATGCTTTCCCGCAGCTGCCGCTGGGAGGATTGGCGGCTGTAGGAGAATGCAACGAAATTCTTGCATCTTGCAGCTTCTCGGGGTATAATAGCTGCGTCCTGCGATTCGTGTCAGGCAGAGTAGCTGCAAACGCGTTAAGTGTTCATGAACGGGGAGTTGTCATGAAACGAAACCGGCACAGCCGGTGCGGTGTATGCGGCGCATCCCGCTGTCTTGGTGCTGCCTCCTGCGAGTCGACAAATAACAGACAGGAGGCATTTTCTTATGCAAAAAAACAAGGGCACGTTTCATGTGGAGTACATCACGTTCACTGCGCTGCTGGTAGCATTGCAGGTGGTTCTGGGCAATGTGCTGCAGATCCCGCTGATGGAGAAGCAGTACAACTTCGGCTTCCTGCCCATTGCGGTGGCAGGCGCGCTGCTGGGCGCCCCCTCTGCCATGATCGTTGGCGGTCTGGGCGATTTTCTGGGCGCACACATCTTTCCCCAGGGCGCGTACTTTCCCGGCTTTACGCTGACCAACGTACTGGTTGGTCTGGTATGCGGTCTGGTGCTGTACCGCCGCAAGCCCTCCATTGTTCGGGTGATCATCGCGGTTGCGGTGTCGCTGCTGGTGATCAACTGGCCCCTCAATTCCTTCTGGCTCAGCCTGCTGTACACCTCCAAGGGCTTTATGGGCTGGTTTGCCATGCGCGGCCCCAACTACATTTTCGAAGTACCCGCCAACATCGTGCTGGTGTTCCTCTGCCTGAAGGGTCTCAGCAAGGTGGATCTGCCCGGCTTTATGGCGCTGAAGAACTGATACAGGCAAGGAGACGGTATGCGAGTCAGCAAAAAAGCGATCCTGGCCGAACTACAGCGGGTTTACCCCGATGCGGGGCCGGAGCTGAACTTTTCCAATCCCTATGAAACGCTGGTGGCGGTCATGCTTTCCGCCCAGTGTACGGATAAGCAGGTAAACAAGGTGACTCCCGCCTTGTTTGCCAAATACCCCACCGTGGAGGCCATGGCTGCCGCCTCGGTGGAGGAGGTTTACCCCATGGTGCGCAGCTGCGGCTTCAAGACCAAGGCAAGCAACATCGTGGAAGCCTGCCGGATCATTCTTCACCGCCACGGTGGACAGGTGCCCGGCGATATGGCTGCCCTTACCGCGCTGCCGGGCGTGGGGCAGAAAACCGCCAATGTGGTGTTGGCAAATGCCTTCGGCGTGCCTACCATCGCGGTGGATACCCATGTGTTCCGGGTCAGCAACCGGCTTGGGCTTGCGAACGCCAAAAACGTGGAAGCCACCGAGGAGCAGTTGAAAAAAGCCATACCCCAAAAGGATTGGGTAGCTGCACATCACTGGCTCATCTTCCACGGGCGGCGGGTGTGCCACTCCCAGCGTCCCGCATGTGCTGCCTGTACGCTCCAAGGTATGTGCAAAGCGTACGATACCGCCCAAAAGACGGGCACGGCAGTGCTTTCGCCCAAGGCAAAGAAAGAAACGGCCTCCGCGGCGGCTGCGGCAAAGAAGCCCGGCAAAGCGGCAGAGGCGTGATGCCGCCCTGCGGCATCCCAAGAGGTATGAAGAGGTAAAGGAGAAGAGTATGGCATCTTTTGTTGACAGAGTTTCCATTACAGTAAAGGCCGGCAATGGCGGCAACGGCTGCGTTTCCTTCCACCGGGAAAAGTTCGTGCAGAACGGCGGCCCGGATGGCGGCGACGGCGGCAAGGGCGGCAATATCGTGCTGTATGCCGACCCCAATATGCACACCCTGCTGGATTTCCGCTTCCACAGCAAGTATCTGGCCGAAAACGGCGGTGACGGCAGCGCCAACCGCTGCCACGGCAAACGCGGTCAGGATCTGACCATCAAGGTGCCGGTGGGCACGGTGTTTCTCCGGGAAAGCGACGGCGCAGTGGTCGCCGATATGAGCGAGCCCGGACAGACCAAGATCCTGCTCAACGGTGGTCGGGGCGGCTTTGGTAACATGCATTTTGCCACCCCCACCCGTCAGGCCCCCAACTTTGCCAAGCCCGGCATCAAGACCGAGGCCCATGTGTTCCGTCTGGAGCTGAAGACCATTGCAGACGTGGGTCTGGTTGGCTTCCCCAATGTAGGCAAGAGCACCATTCTGGCAACACTTACCGCAGCCAAGCCCAAGATCGCCAACTATCACTTTACCACCCTTACCCCCAATCTGGGCATTGTAAAGCGTTACGGCAGCGATTTTGTTCTGGCGGATATCCCCGGTCTGGTGGAAGGCGCCAGCGAGGGTGTGGGTCTGGGACACGACTTTCTGCGCCATGTGGAGCGCACCCGCCTGCTGCTGCACGTAGTGGATGCCTCCGGCAGCGAAGGCCGCGACCCGCTGGAGGATTTCCACATCATCAATCTGGAACTGCAGAAGTACGGCGAGCCGGAAGGGAGGCCCCAGCTGGTGCTGCTGAACAAGTGCGACCTGATCGCCGATCCCTGTGAAATCGATAAGCTGGAGGATGCCTTCGAAGCCATGGGCTACGAGACCTACCCCGTCAGCGCAGCCACAGTGCAGGGCTTTGATGCCGTGCTGGATCGGGTGGTCAATCTGCTGCCCGAGCTGCCCCCGCCCCGGGTCTTTGCCGAGGAAGAGGTGGAGGTTCCCGTGATCACCGACGATGGCTACACCATCCGCCGGGAAAACAACACCTTCTACGTGGAAGGCGCAGCCATGCAGCACTTTATCGACAGCGTCAACTTCGACGACGAGGAAAGCATCAACTGGTTCCACCGCACCCTGCGGGATCGGGGCATCATCGATGCGCTTCGCCAGAAGGGCGCAGGCGAGGGCAGCAACATCTGCATCGCAGATATGGAATTCGACTTTGTGGAATAAGGAGATAACCCAATGACCAGCAAACAGAGAGCCAAGCTTCGCAGCATGGCCAATACCATGGATCCCATCCTTTTCATCGGTAAAGACGGCGTCAATGACGGCACCGTAAAAGAAGCCTACGATGCGCTGGAGGCCCGGGAGCTGATCAAGTGCGTCGTGCAGCAGAACTGCGAGCTTACCGCCCGCGAGGCGCTGGAAGAGCTGTGCAGCCGTCTGGGCGCAGAGCCTGTGCAGTGCATCGGCCGCCGTTTCGTGATGTACCGGGAAAGCCGCAAGAACAAGCAGATCGTTCTGGATTGAGTATGCAGCATGATATTTCCATGGCAACGGTGGCAGCGGCTCTGATGGAGCTGCGCCAGCCCCTTGCCATGTACGAAGCGGATCTTCACGCCTGCGTGGGGCAGCGGCTGTCGGCAGCCGGTCTGCCCTTTACCCACGAGGCGATGATCGCCAAGGGCTGCCGGATCGATTTTCTGGTGGGCTCTGTGGGTGTGGAGATCAAAAAAGGCAAGCCGTCTGCGGCAACGCTGGCTGCGCAGCTACAGCGCTACGCGGCCTGCGATGCGGTGGGCGGCTTGATCGTTATTACCGAACGCAGCGTAAGACTGCCCCCGGCGATCCTGGGAAAACCCGTGCGGTGTATCCCGCTCAGCCAGCTGTGGGGCATCGCCTTGCCCTGACCCCTGCCGACAAACCGGAAAGAAAGGAGCGTGCCCCATGTACGATGAAAGCGAATATGCCATCATCCCACCTTATCTGATGGATACAGACGGGGCGCAGGTGGCTTCCGAGCAGCACCGCCGCACCTATGGCACGCTCAGCTACAATGCCAAGCGGAAATGCTGGACGGTAAAGGGCGACCCCACCGTTACAGAGCTGTGCAAACGGCTTTTTCCCGGTTCGGATACGGGTCGCCGGGGCGAAGCCAGATTTACCGCCCACAAGCGCATTGTTGGCGAGTTGAACTGGCTGATGCTGCGCTACCCCCTGCTGGTGCGTGCGCAAGACTGGGAACGCTGGCAGAAAGCAGTTTCCGAAGCCCGGGATTATGTGATCAAGCGGGAATTGGCCCTGCGCCTGCCGGAGAAGGCAGAACCCCATCCCACCGCATTTCTGGGCAAACTGACCGATTTCCAGAAAGAAGGACTGGGTTTTCTGCTGCGCTCCGAACGCTGCCTGCTGGCAGACGAAATGGGCCTGGGGAAAACGGTGCAGGCTCTGGCTATGCTCAGCGGGACGGGAGCCTATCCCGCCATTGTGGTGGCGCCGCCCCATTTGATGCGCAACTGGGAAAAAGAGATCGCCCGCTTTGTGCAAAAGCCGGACGGCACAAGCCTTACCGTGCATGTGATCAAGGGACTCAAGCCCTACAGCCTGCCCCCGGCAGATATCTATCTGATGCATTATCTGCTCCTTCGTGGCTGGAAGGAATACCTGCCCGAAGCGGGACTGCCCACCGTGATCTTTGACGAGATCCAGGAGCTGCGTCACAGCGGCACGGAAAAATACTCCGCTGCCAGCCTGCTGGCAGAGAGCGCGGAGCGGGTGGTGGGGCTCAGCGGTACGCCCATCTACAATCAGGGTGCGGAGATCTGGAATGTGGTGAATATTCTGGATTTTCATTGCCTTGGCGATTATGAGAGCTTCACCCGGGAATGGTGCTACGGCTACGGCAACCGCATCGTCGCTAAGCCGGATCTGCTGGGCGAACGCCTGCGCGCCGACGGGCTGATGCTGCGCCGCACCAAGCAGGAGGTGCTCAAGGAGCTGCCGCCCAAGCGCAGGCTGGTGATGGCGGTGGACAGCGACGAAAGCGTCTACCGCAAGCTGATGCAGCCTATTGCAGGTATCCTTGCCCGTATGCGGCAGGAGGAAGCCACCGCCTCCCAGCGCGCCCTGTGGGCGATGGAGGTGGAGCAGGGCGAACGGCAGGCCACCGGCATTGCCAAAGCCCCGTCTGTGGCGCAGTTTGTACGCGCTTTGCTGGAGGCAGGGGAGAAGGTGCTGCTGTTTGCCCACCACCATCAGGTAATGGATATTTACAAGAAGGAGCTGCACAGCTTCTCGCCCGTATTCATTACGGGCAGAGAAACGCCCGCCATGAAGGAACGCGCCGTAGAGCGTTTCATGACGGGACGGACGGATCTTTGCTGTATTTCCCTTCGTGCGGCTTCGGGTCTGAACCTGCAGCGCGCCAGCTGCGTGGTGTTCGGCGAACTGGACTGGTCACCTGCGGTGCATTCCCAGGCCGAGGACAGAGCTCACCGTATGGGACAGACCGATTCCATCCTGTGCTATTATCTGGTCTCTGCCGGGGGCAGCGATCAGGAAATGCAGGATGCTTTGGGGCTGAAGGTGAGCCAGTTCGTCGCCCTGATGGGCGATACGCCCCAGAGCCAGACCGACGCCCTCATGGGGGCGCAGGAAGCCCGGCTGTACATCGAGAAGCTGGTGCAGCGTCTGATGGCGCAGCAGGAGGCTTAACGGGGCAGGATCACCGTAACGCCCTCTTCAAAATCCTGCGGGGCAAGGCAGGGATTCGTCCGCAGCAGACTGCCAAGGGGCAGGTTGAACCGCATGGCGACCGACTCCAGCGTTTCGCCTTCCACCAGCGTATAGGTGGTCGGCAGGGTGCAGGCGGTGTTCTCTGTAGGCACGCACAGGGTCTGCCCCACGGGCAGCGCATCCAGATCCACGCCCGGGTTGGCTTTTTGCAGGGTGTTGCGGCTCAGCAGGCTTTGCAGCTGGATATCCGCAATGGTCTCGCCCTGCCGCACGGTCACCTGTTCTTCCACCGGGCAGCTGATGCCGGGGGTCGGGACAGGCGGTGCGGGCTCGGTAGGGGCAGGAACGACGGGTGCAACGCTTGCGCCGGGGGTGCTGCCGTCGGGAACAGATGGGGTGCCGGGAGCCGTACTGCTGCCGGTTTCGTCGCTGCCCGATGCGCTGTTGCCGGAGTCTGCGCCGGGATTGCCGCCGGTGCTGTCCGGGGCTGCGGGCGTGCTGCCCTGCGGTCTGTCGTCCTCCTCCCGGGGGATGCACAGCACATCGCCCACCATCAGGCGGGCGGGGTGGATATCCCGGTTGGCGGCCAGCAGATCCCGCAGGGGAACGCCCAGCTTGTGAGCGATCAGATAGAAGCTGTCGCCCCGCTTTACCACGTATTCTTCTGCACAGATGGAACCGTTTTGCCTCTGAGTCATAGAGATGATGCTCCTTTCGGATGAATGATCCCTATAACCTATGAGGCAGCAGCGTCAGAATTTCCTACGGGTTTGATCCCGTTGCCGGAAGCTTTGCGCGGCTGCTGCCAGCTCATCGTAGCAGCAGGCATCCTGCCGCTGCTCCTGCAGCGCCACCTGCACATCGGCAGGAAGGCTGTCAAAGAGCTTGCGGCTGCGTGCGTCGTGGGAGAGAAGTTCCTGAAGTGTGGAATAGCTGTTCATGTTCATCACCTCGATGAGCATTCTGCCCGTTTCTTGGGCAAACCATTCAGCCCGTGCTGCGGGCAGGAAAGGAGACGATCGTTTTGCCGCTGGTCAAGTATTGCAAAAAATGCCGCAGCGAGGTGGAGCCGGAGGAAACCTGCCCCCTTTGCGGTAACAAGCTGGCCAAAAGCAGCCTGACCCTTGCTTTTGACAGTGAGCATACCCCTGTGGAGGACTGGTTCTGCTGGAACAATCTGCTGCGCATTGCCCTGCCTGCGGCTGCGCTGATGGTCGGAGCCGTGCTGCTGGCAGAATGGGCGGCGGGTGGCGCAGCCGCTGTAGGGGTTCTGGTGCGCGGCAGCTTTTTGCCCATTGTGGCAGGGATGATCGGTGCGCTATTGTTGATCGCGTACATCATGTTCCGCATGCAGGGAACGGAGCAGCTGCATTGCGCCATGGACAGGATGGGCGTGCATGTATGGACCTATCTGGAGCAGCCTGCCAAATGGCAGCTCTACGCCCGCTTTCTGACCCCGGAAGCAATCGGTCGTCTGGAAGAGGATGAGCGTGCCCTGCCCGATCGGACGCTGATCCGGCATCAGTACCTGCCGTGGAAGCAGATCCGCAGGGCGCATTTCTGGAAGGAAAATGAGGCTCTGCTGCTGTATCGCCCTGCATGGTGGCAGGTGATGACGGTGCACTGTCCGGAAGCGGAGATCCCGGAGGTGGAGCGTATGGTCAAAGCGCATGTAAAGCCTCACGGGAAGACCGCAAGAGCAGCCGCGGGCGGAAAAAAGCCCCGCTGATCCCGGTTTTTTCCATGCTGCGCCGGGCATGAAACCGTCGGCACGGCACAGGGAGGGACGGCTGGCGGAAAGGTTGAAAATAACCGCAGAAATCTTTTGTTTTTCCCTTGACAGAAAGTGATGGTTTTGGTAGAATGATTTTTGGCATCAATAGACTCCGCCAGCCCCGGAATCCTATTGACACTCGCGGAAGTTTGCTGACCATCAAACACCCGCACACATCATTACACAGATTCCCTGAAGGAGGACTTAGCCTTGAATACCTACATGGCCAAGGCCGCGGATGTACAGCGCAAGTGGTATATCGTCGATGCACAGGATGTAGTCCTGGGCCGTCTGGCGAGCCAGGTTGCCGCCATCCTGCGCGGTAAGAACAAGCCTATCTATACCCCTCATGTGGACACTGGCGACTATGTCATCATCATTAATGCCGACAAGATCAAGCTGACCGGTAAGAAGCTGGATCAGAAGATCTACTACCATCACACCGGCTACGTTGGCGGCCTCAAGGAGACCGTTTATCGCCGCCTGATCGCCGAAAAGCCCGAGTTCGCTGTCAAGAAGGCAGTTGTGGGCATGCTGCCCAAGGGCCCCCTCGGCCGCAAGATGGCCAAGAAGCTGAAGGTGTATGCCGGCGCCGAGCATGAACATGCCGCCCAGCAGCCCGAAGTTCTCGTGATCAAGTAAGACGGAAGGAGCGTAAATCAAAATGGCGAAAGTTGAGTACAATGCCGTTGGCCGCCGTAAGAAGGCTATTGCCCGCGTCCGTCTGGTCGCCGGCGACGGTAAGATTTTGATCAACAAGCGTGAGCTTGACAACTACTTTGGTCTGGAGACCCTCAAGATGACCGTTCGTCAGCCCCTGGAACTGACCAAGGCCGGCGGCGACATGGACATCCTGGTCAACGTTGTGGGCGGTGGCCTGAGCGGACAGGCCGGTGCCATCCGTCATGGCATCAGCCGTGCCCTCATCAAGGCAAACCCCGACCTGCGCGAAGCCCTCAAGAAGGCCGGCTTCCTCACCCGCGATCCTCGTATGAAGGAACGTAAGAAGTATGGCCTCAAGGCTGCCCGTCGTGCGCCCCAGTTCTCCAAGCGCTAATTGGAACATCAAACCCTGGAAACACAACGTTTTCAGGGTTTTTTCTTTTGTTCTGGTTTGACACATTTTGACAGAATATGTACCCGTTTGTATGGGTTAAATATGGGTTAAATCGTCAAAATGGGTTAAATGATGGGTTAAAAAATGGGTGAAAAATCCGGCTGAAAATGCCGCCCGGATCATCTTTTTTCGACTCGCCTCCCAGTGAGTTTGGAGCGATAACGAGTTGATCTGTTTTGACCAAGTTTGGCTGAAGCTGACCAAAACAAAATAATCCCGATAAAGAGCGTACAGTGTTTCATACCTGTGCGCTTTTTGTTTGTCAAAATGCAGAAGTACGAATTGCAAAGGAGGTATGAGCTTTGTCTGCAACAACGATTGCCATCGCCAACCAGAAAGGCGGCGTTGGCAAAACCACAACTACCGCCAATCTGGGTATTGGATTGGCACAGGAGGGCAAAAAGGTGCTGCTGGTGGACTGTGATCCTCAGGCCAGCCTGACCATCAGCCTTGGCAGTCCCAAGCCGGATGATTTGTCCGTTACTTTGTCCACGCTTATGGGACGCGTACTTGAAGAGAAGCCTCTCAATTCAGAGGAAGCTATTCTGCATCATGAAGAGGGCGTTGATCTGCTGCCATCCAATATTGATTTGGCTGGCATGGAACTCCGACTGATGAGCGCCATGAGCCGGGAAACCATTCTCAGGCAGGTACTGGAGCCGCTGCGCAAGCAGTATGATCATATCCTGCTGGACTGTATGCCCTCGCTTGCTTTGCTGACCGTAAACTCTATGACTGCTGCTGACCGAATTCTGATTCCGGTTCAGCCGCATTTCCTGTCGGCTAGAGGCTTGGAGGAACTGGTGAAGTCCATTGATCGTGTTCGTAAGAACATCAACCCCAAGCTGAAAATCGATGGCATCCTGCTGACCATGATGGACAGCCGCACCGTGTATGCCCGTGAAATCGCTACGTTGATGCGAGATAACTATGGCAGACGAATCAAGGTATTCGACACAGAGATTCCCCATTCCGTCCGTGCTGCTGAGATCAGCGCAGAAGGAAAAAGCATCTATGCCCACGACCCCAAAGGCAAGGTGGCTGCTGCATACCGTGACCTGACACAGGAGGTGATGAAACTTGAAAAGCAGCGCGAAAAACATAAAGCTGACACCTGTCGATGATCTGTTTTCTTCTGAGGAAAGCAGGACTGATGCCAACAGAGAACGAGTTGTGGAGTTGCCGCTGGCAGAGCTCCACCCCTTTAGAAATCATCCCTTCAAAGTGCTGGACGATGAGAAGATGGCAGACACCGCACAGAGTATCCGTGAGCATGGCGTGCTGGTTCCTGCCATTGTTCGTCCCCGGGAGGAAGGCGGCTATGAGATTGTCTCCGGTCACCGGCGGCATCAAGCCAGCCAAATCGCTGGACTTGACAAGATGCCCGCTATCATTCGTGATCTGGATGATGATGCAGCAACCATCATTATGGTTGACTCCAATCTCCAGCGTGAGAGCATCTTGCCCAGCGAAAGAGCATGGGCGTATCGGATGAAGTATGAGGCACTTAAGCGACAAGGCGTACGTTCCGATCTAACTTCGTCCCAAGTTGGGACGAAGTTACAAAGAGCCGATGAAATCATTGCAGAACAGGCGGGTTCCAGTCGCAATCAAATCCAGCGTTTCATCCGTCTGACCGAACTGATCCAGCCACTTATGGATATGGTAGACGAGCGGAAAATCGCCTTTAATCCTGCGGTTGAGCTGTCGTATCTCAAACCGGAAGAACAGCTTGAACTGATGGATGCCATGGATAGTGAGCAGGCTACCCCGTCCCTCTCTCAGGCGCAGCGGTTGAAGAAATTCAGTCAGGAAGGACGCCTTTCCATCGACGTGATGCGTGCCATCATGTCAGAGGAGAAGAAAACGGTTGAAGACCGCAGCGTTACTTTCGATGAAAAGGAACTGGACGAGATGTTCCCCAAGAGCTTTCCGCGCGAAAAGAGAAAGCCGCTGATCAAGCAGCTTGTTGCCAAGTGGTTGCGCAGCCGGATGAAAGAGGCTGAAAGATGAATGGCCTTCCCCAGCGTTCCTCTGGGAACGTGTTTGCGCCAGAAAGGAGGATAATGCATGGCTGTTTTCAGGATTGAGAAAACGAGGGATTACACAGTTATGTCCAATCATCATCTGAAAAACAAAAACCTTTCACTGAAAGCCAAAGGTTTGATGAGCCTGCTGCTTTCTCTGCCGGATAACTGGGTACATACCATGGCTGGACTGGCGCAAATCAGCGTGGAAGGGGTGGATGCCATCCGACAGGCGCTGAATGAATTGGAGAAGGAAGGCTATGTCATCCGCCATCGAATCCGCAACAAGAGAGGGCGTCTGGCAGAAATGGAGTATGTTGTCTATGAGAATCCGCAAACAGCGGAAGTTGCAGAACCACCAGCAGAGAATGCTCCTGTGTCGGAGGAACCAATGCTGGAAGAACCAATATTGGATTCACCTATATTGGAAAATCCAACACAGGTAAATCCAATACAGGAAAAACCTACGTTGGAATATCCTGTGTTGGAAAACCCAATGCAATTAAATACTTATAGAGTAAATACTGAAAAAGAAAATACTGATATATCAATGCCGCATGCAGTAAATCCTTATCAATCAATCCCTCATCAATCAATGCCCAAGACGGGGCAAATCAGTAGGGTGGCTTATTACAAGGAACTGGTGCGGAAGAATATCGAGTATGAAACCATGTGCCTTCAGTATGGACGAGAACGGTTGGATGAAATTGTGTTTCAGATCGTGGAAACGCTCTGCTCCAAAGCAGAATACTTCACTATCTCTGGAAATCCTCTTCCTGCGGAACTGGTGCGGGAGCAGTTGCTGCAATTCAGCAGCAAGCATTTGCAGTATGTGTTTGATTGCCTGAACAAAACATGCAGTCGGGTTGGAAATATCAAAACCTACCTGCTGACAACGCTGTATAACGCGCCCGGCACCTTTAATGCCTATTACGATGCAAAAGTCCATCACGAACATCCATATCTGTTTTACAAGGAGGATTATCCATGACTCAGCATAAGCGCACGAAGCGCCGCTCCCCGATGACCGCTGTTCTGGCGGTCATTTTGATTTTGGCAGGTGTTGCCGCCATTGCCGATTCCCTGTGGATGCAGGAGAACGAGATCAGTACCGGTGCCGAGATTTACGAAGCGCTGGTTGAACAACTGAAGCAGCCGCATACCACCGAGGAAAAGCCCGAAAACCAGCAGGATGAACAGCCTGCTGCTGATACCACCACCGAAGAAATGCCTGTCACGCAGGATGAACCTGAACAGGAGCAGCCGGTACAAGAGCAGCCTGACCAGCCTGCTGACCAAATCTACGAACCTGCGGTGACGGTGGTTCCGCCGCTGACTGTACAGCCCACTGAACCGGAACAGCAGATCCTTCAGTTGGTGAACCTGCCTGAGTCCCCCAAGGAAGCAGCACCTGGTTTCACCGGCGCAGATCTTGCTGCCTGTAAAGCGGCCAACAGCGATTTCGCTGCATGGCTTCAGATTCCCGGCACGGATATTGATTATCCCGTCGTGCTGACCAACGATGTGGATTACTACCTGGATCACACCTTTACCGGCGAGGAAAGCATCATCGGCTGTCTGTTCTCTCTGGACCGCACGGATTACGCAGCGCCCAGCGATAACATCGCCATCTATGGCCACCACATGCGCCGCAGCCGTTCCACCACCATGTTCCAGCCCCTGCACAACTACAAGAAAGCCTCTTTCCGCAACGAACATGCAACCATTCATCTGGATACCCTGCATGGCTCCCGCAGCTATACCGTGTTCGCCGTCATCAATAAGCGCGAATCCGATTGGGATGCTTCTGCAGCGGACTTTGCCTCTGCAGATGAGTATCAGGCTTTTCTGGATCGTGCGCTGGAATGGTCGCTGTACGATACCGGCGTTTCTGTCACAACGGACGATCACATTCTCACCCTGATCACCTGTGACCGCGATTACAATTCCGAAGATGGTCAGCTTGTGGTGATGGCTGTCCAGCAGTGACCTACGACACAACAAGGAGGAACCCAT
>JAFXBE010000005.1 GCA_017516765.1 Clostridia bacterium
ATTGCTCAACGTGAGGCAGACAAACACAATGCTGAGCAACCTTCCACAGGCGGAAAAGGCACATCTGTACCCGACCTGTAACACAAGAACAGCACCCAACGAAATCCTTCGAGGGTGCTGTTTAGTTAAGGTCATTCGATGTTATAAGACGGCGTGAGATGCCCTTATTCCTTACGAATTACATTATTGGGGAAAACACCCTTGACAAAACAACTCGAAATGACGGATGCTCGTTTACTTATGCGGTTCCAAAACGCAATGCACCGGAACAGTGCGTATCATTGCGCCCTCATCCATTGAAGGAGAAACATTGTTTGCCAGCCCGACAAATTGGAATTGGTTTCGTTTGCTGCGGCACCCTCAGTCTGCCCTTCGGGCAGCCAGCTCCCTCCAAGGAGGGAGCCTTATGGGATTGACAGTTGCTGTAAATGGTCTGCTTTCCCTTTCCATGTGGTGTTTACTTGGCAAACGAAGATGGGTAACAGCCAGCAAAAGGCTCCTTCCGAAGGAGGGAGCTCCCGCCGGAGGCGGGTGAGGGTGCCGTCCTTCTAAGCAAGCAGATTCAAGTTTTTCGCTTTCATTCTATCACAGCAGTACAAGAAAACGCAAGCCAGACAAGGCTTGCGTTTTCGCTAATTGCATGATGTGGAGCGAAGGATAACGCCATCCTTTCCATCACACTCCCTGCCCGGCTGCTTTTGGTACAGCAGCCGGGCTTTTCATCTTTTTATTCCGCTTTCCGGGGACGCCTTGCCAGCCATGCCGCCGCCAGCAGCGCAGCTCCTGCCCCGATCATCAGGTTAGCATGGGCATACAGTCTGAAAATCAGCAGTGCGGCATGGTCGATGGCATCAGGATCATCCGGAAGGACATCATCCATCGACACAAGCTCGCCATCAACCGCCAGCTTTCCCTGCAAAAGCAGCCGGGCAGCCCGGGGCGATATCCTCATGCCGATGTGCTCTTCAGCCGTTTCGTTGGCCTCCTTGACTTCATCAAGGTTCTCCACGAGCAGGCGCAGCCCCGCGCCCGTTACCAGCAGCACAACGCCCAGAAGGACACAGACAAACGAAACAAATTTCATACGCAGACCCGCTTTCATACAATTCATTTGTACATCCCATTATACCCTCTCCCGCAGCACACCGCAACAGGCAGCAAAATCCCCGGCAGACAATGCCTGCCGGGGGAGCCATTCAGTTTTCGAACTGTCCGGTGGAAATGCCCTTCTTGATGGCGGCAAGGATGTCTGCCTCCTGCTCCTTCAGCGGGATCTCCGGGTTGAACTGCACGGGCTTTGCCACGGTGATGCGCCGCTTTTCCAGATCAATGTTCACAGGATAGATCTTCAGCTTTACCTTCATGGTGCGCCATGCCATGGTGGTGATCTGCAGCCAGCCGCTGTTCAGTTCGCCCTCGCTGGTACCATGACCTGCGGGCTGCTCGGTAAAGATGATCAGGTGCTTGCCCTCCTTGAGCCGCTCAATGCTCTGGCGGAAGGTTTTCAAAACCCGGGCATCATGGTATACCGGGATACCCGGCGCGCTGCGCAGGATGGGCGGGACGATGGCAGCGGCGATATAGGGGATGGTGGCGTTGTACAGGGGCTCCAGCTTGCAGCCCGGCTCCCACCAGTAATCCTGCCGCACATAGGCGGGCACCTCTTTGGCATCCATCATGCCGTGGTTCATCCAGGAATAACAATCGTCTGTCAGCTCAAAATGAGCGCACATGCGGATGGGGCCCATGGCTCCCGCATGGTTGGGACAGAACACCGCCAGCTCGCCGTCGAAGGGCTCCTCCCAGACGGTTTCCCATTTGCGGCTGAAAAGGCGGATCGCGCCTTTGAGAAACTTGTAGATCATACCCATCGATGCATCACTCCATTGCCCCCGGCGGGGGCGGTCTGCCAAAAGACGGCTGCTCTTTTTATATCACACCCGTCTGCGGGCTGCAAGGGAAAGAACAGGAACCTCAACGATTGTTGAGAAAAGCGGAAGGGCTGCCGCGTCTGCGGCAGCCCTTCTGTTGTTCCTTTTGGATTACAGTGCATTCAGCTTTTCCAGAATTGCCAGTACCTGTTCCCGGGTTACGGTTCCGTCGCCGAAGCTGATGCTGGAGCGCACCGGGCTGTTTTCCATCATCGCCATGGCCATTTCGGGGGTAATGGCTTCCTTGGCGGCATCGCTCTCGGCTTCGGTGCCCATGTTCTTGCTCTGGGCATCCAGCAAAGGCTGCATCAGCTTCACGGCGCGGGTGTCCTTCATCAGATCCATGAAAAGGGTATCCATGGTGTAGTGCACGGGCAAACGTACGGTGCTTTCCACCGTTACGGGTGCGCTCAGGACCACATCCCGGCTGGAGCGGCAGATCTGGATATCGAAAACGCCGCTTTCCACATGCCAGTCGTTGATCTGGGTATTCCAGTAGGCAAACGCCCGCTTGCCCAGCGTAAAGGTGATGGTCTTTGTCTCGCCGGGGGCAAGGAAGATCTTCTCAAAGCCCTTCAGCTCCCGCACGGGACGGAAGACCGTGCTCTCCCGGTCGCCCACATACAGCTGGACGACTTCCTTGCCCGCCACGCTGCCGGTGTTGGTCACATCCACGCTGACGGTCAGGGTGTCGGTATCCCGGATGTTGTCCGCATCCAGCCGCAGGTTGCTGTAACCGAAAGTGGTATAGCTGAGACCGTAACCGAAGGGGAAGAGCACATCCATCTTCTTGCGGTCGTAGTAGCGGTAGCCCACGAATACGCCCTCGCTGTACACAGCGGTATTGCCCTCGCCGCCGTAGCTCAGGTAGGAGGGGTTGTCCTCCAGCTTGAGGGGGAAGGTCTCAGGCAGACGGCCGGAGGGGTTCACCTCGCCAAAGAGCACCAGTTTGGTGGCGCCGCCCACTGCCTGACCGCCCAGATAGGCTTCCACGACCGCCTTGGCGCTGCCCAGCCACGGCATTTCCACAGGAGAGCCGTTGTAGAGCACCACGACCACATTGGGGTTCACCTCTGCCACCCGGCGGATCAGCTCCACCTGGCAGTTGGGCATGCGCATATGGCTGCGGTCGTAGCCCTCGCTTTCAAAGCTGTCGGGCAGACCGGCAACGATGACCGCCTTCTTTGCCTTGCGGGCGTTCTCAACCGCCTCGGAAATAAGCGTTTCGTCGGGTTCTTCGGTCACGATATCGTAGCCCTGTGCATAGGTGATGCCGGGCATGCCCGCCAGCGCATCCAGCAGGCTTTCGGTTTTGAAGGCGTTGATATGGCTGCTGCCGCCGCCCTGAAAACGGGGCTTTTTGGCAAACAGACCGATCACGGCGATCTCTTCGCCTGCCCGGAGGGGCAGGATGCCGTCTTCGTTCTTGAGCAGCACCATGCAGTCGGCTGCCAGTTCCCGCGCCAGCACGTGCTGGGCTTCCTTATCCCATACGGTATCGGGCTTGGCGTTGTCCAGATACCGCTGATGCACGGTCAGGATACGCTCCACCGCCAGATCCACGTCCGCTTCGTCCAGCTGACCGCTGCGCACGGCCTCCACCACCAGACGGTCGTTGACGCCACCGGAAGCGGGCATTTCCAGATCCAGTCCCGCATGCACGCCCTTGGGGCGGTCGCTTACCGCGCCCCAGTCGCTGACCACATAGCCGTCGAAGCCCCACTCGCCCCGCAGCAGGTCGGTGAGCAGCCAGCGGTGCTGGGAGGCATATTCGCCGTTGAGCTTGTTGTAGGAACACATCACCGTCCACGCCTTGCCCTCCCGTACCGCGCTTTCAAAGGCGGGGAAGTAGATCTCCCGGAGGGTGCGCATATCCACCACGCTGTCGGAGGCCATGCGGCGGTGCTCCTGGGAGTTGGCGGCAAAGTGCTTTACGCTTACGCCGATGTTCTTTTTCTGCACAGCCTTGATCATGCCGGTGGCAAGCTCTGCCGCCAGATAGGGATCCTCGCTGAAGTATTCGAAATTGCGACCGCACAGGGGGCTGCGCTTGATGTTGACCGCAGGCCCCAGAATGACCGCCACCTTCTCGTGCTGGCAGCCGTCGGCAATGCCGCTACCAATCTTGTGCAGCACCTCGCGGTCAAAGCTGGCGGCGGTGGCGCTGGCGGTGGGAAAGCACACAGCCTTGATGCTTTCGTTGATGCCCAGATGATCGGCCTCCAGATCCTGCTTGCGCAGACCGTGGGGTCCGTCGCTGACCATGATGCCCTCCACGCCCAGACGCTCCACGCCCTTGGTGTGCCAGAAATCGAAGCCGGACAGCAGGGAAGCCTTCTCCTCCAGCGTCATTTGAGAGATGATCTGTCTGATGTTCATATCGATTTGTCTCCTTGCCTGCCCGGGGGGGGATTTGCGGCTGCCCTCCGGCGCATATACTTGTGCCGTTATTATATAGGAAGGGCGTGCAGGCTGTCAATCCGTCGACGGTTATGCAGAAAGGGTTTCCCTGCATTCAAAAAACGTGTATGATCAGGGCGATTTTTCGCCAACATTTTGATTGACAAAATCCCCTTCCTTTGATACTATCTGTAGGAACGATTTTTAAGCCGGTACCGAGTGACTGGCAAGGTCGATTCAGCGCACGGGTATCGCTGCGGTTTTTTTCTGTGTGTCTGTACCGTCTTGCCTTCCCGGCAGGACGGTTTTTCTTTGGCGGAAAGGAGCTTACGGATGACTGCTTACATGGATACCCAATCCGCACTGGCTGCATGGCGCAGCGCCCTCAAAATGGATGGGGATGTTGTTTCCTCTTCCAAATATGCTGTTTTTCCCGGTTTCTGTGATGTGCATGTGCATTTCAGAGAACCGGGTTTTTTGTTGAAGGAGACCATACAGACCGGCTGCGCCTCTGCTGCGGCAGGCGGCTACACCGCCGTGTGCACCATGCCCAACCTTGACCCCGTGCCCGACAGCCTGGAGCACCTTGAGGCAGAGCTGGACGCCATCCGCAAGGATGCCACCATCGCCGTGTACCCCTATGCCGCCATTACCGTGGGCGAAAAGGGCGAACAGCTGGTGGACATGGAAGCCCTTGCCGCAGACGCTGTCGCCTACAGCGACGACGGACGTGGCGTGCAGAGCCGGGAAATGATGAAGGAAGCCATGCTCCGC
Organism: Clostridia bacterium; assembly: GCA_017516765.1. Classification (GTDB taxonomy): domain Bacteria; phylum Bacillota; class Clostridia; order Christensenellales; family Aristaeellaceae; genus Limiplasma. The sequence goes on from JAFXBE010000005.1 coordinate 5,106, forward strand.
GCCAAAGCGCAGGGCAAGCTGATCGCCGCCCACTGCGAGGACAACAGCCTGCTCTTCGGCGGCTACATCCACGATGGCACATACGCCGCAGCCCACGGGCACAAGGGCATCTGCTCCGAAAGCGAATGGGGCCCCATCGCCCGGGATCTGGAGCTGGTGCGGGAAACCGGCTGCAGCTACCACGTGTGCCACATCTCCACCAAAGAAAGCGTGGAGCTGATCCGCAAAGCCAAGCAGGAAGGGCTGGACGTGACCTGCGAGACCGGCCCCCACTATCTTGTGATGGATGACAGCATGCTGCAGGAGGACGGCCGCTTCAAAATGAACCCGCCGCTTCGCAGCGCAGCGGATCGGGAAGCACTGGTCGCCGGTCTGCTGGACGGCACCATCGACATGATCGCCACCGACCACGCCCCCCACACTGCCGCCGAGAAGAGCAAGGGTCTTTCGGGCAGCGCATTTGGCGTGGTGGGGCTGGAAACGGCCTTCGCGGTCATGTACACCCACTTTGTTAAACCCGGCATCATCACCATGGACAAGCTGATGGAGCTGATGGTTTTTGCTCCCCGCAAGCGGTTCGGCATCCCGCTGGAAAGCGGCGATTACACCCTGTGGGATCTGGATGCGGAATACACCGTGGATCCGGAAACATTCCTGTCCAAAGGACGGGCGACCCCCTTTGCCGGCGCAAGGCTCTTCGGACGCTGCGCTGCCACCTTCAAAAACGGCAGGCCCGTTTTCGACGCCCGCTGACACCCCGACCACCCTACACCCTACAGATAGATTAACAGGAGGCGGTTTTCCATGCCAAAGCGTACAGACCTTAAGAAGATCCTCATCATCGGTTCCGGCCCCATCGTGATCGGTCAGGCGGCAGAGTTCGACTATGCCGGCACCCAGGCCTGCCTTGCCCTGAAGGAAGAGGGCTACGAGGTGGTTCTTGCCAACTCCAACCCCGCCACCATCATGACGGATACCTCCATCGCCGACAAGGTGTACATGGAGCCCCTGACGCTGGAATTCGTCGCCCGTATCCTGCGCTACGAGCGTCCCGACGCCATCGTGCCCGGCATCGGCGGCCAGACCGGTCTGAACCTTGCCATGCAGCTGGAAAAGAAGGGCGTGCTCAAGGAGTGCCATGTGGAACTGCTGGGCACCAGCAGCGCCAGCATCGAACGCGCCGAAGACCGCGAGCTGTTCAAGGAGCTGTGCCAGTCCATCGGCGAGCCCACCATTCCCTCCGAGATCACCTACAATCTGGAAGAGGCCAAGGCTGCGGCTGCCCGCATCGGCTACCCCGTGGTGCTGCGCCCCGCCTTTACCCTGGGCGGCACCGGCGGCGGCTTTGCCGATAACGAGGAAGAGCTGGTGGAGATCGGCATCAACGCCTTCAAGCTCTCCCCCGTGCATCAGGTGCTGATCGAGAAGAGCGTGAAGGGCTACAAGGAGATCGAGTTCGAGGTTATGCGCGACTCCACCGACCACGCCATCACCATCTGCGGCATGGAGAACATCGACCCCGTGGGCGTGCACACCGGCGACAGCGCCGTGGTCGCCCCCATCCTGAGCCTGAACGACCATGATCTGAAGATGCTCAACGACAGCGCGCTGAAGATCATCCGCGAACTGAAGATCGAAGGCGGCTGCAACGTGCAGTTTGCCCTCAACCCCGAAACCAGCGAATACTACCTGATCGAGGTAAACCCCCGCGTATCCCGCTCCTCCGCCCTCGCCTCCAAGGCCAGCGGCTACCCCATTGCCCGGGTCACTGCCAAGATCGCCGTGGGCATGACGCTGGAGGAGATCGCCGTCGCCAACACCACCGCCGCTTTCGAGCCCCGGCTGGACTATGTGGTCGCCAAGCTGCCCCGCTTCCCCTTTGACAAGTTCACCAGCGCAAGCAACCAGCTGGGCACCCAGATGAAGGCCACCGGCGAGGTGATGGGCATCGGCTCCAATCTGGAGGAAAGCCTGCTCAAGAGCGTACGCTGCCTGGAGATCGGCGTGAACCACCTGTACATGCCCAAGTTCGACAGCATGAGCGAGGAAGAACTGCTCAGCTACCTGCAGACCTTCAAGAGCGACAACCTGTTCGCCGTGATGCAGCTTCTGCGCCTTGGCACCAGCATCGAAAAGATCCACGAGGTGACTGAGATCACCGAGCTGTTCCTGGAAGCCTTCCGGCGCATCGTGGAGATGGAGAACATCCTCAAGGCCAAGCCCATGGATGTGACCGCGCTGACCGCCGCCAAGAAGATGGGCTTCTCCGACCCCTTCATCGCCAAGCTGTGGAACGTGAGCGAACTGGATGTGTGGAACCTGCGCAAGCAGGAGAACATGATGCCCGCCTTCCGCATGGTGGACACCTGCCACACCAACGCCTACATCCCCTACTTCTACTCCAGCTACACCGGCGGCACCGACAGCCGTCTGGGCGACAAGAAGAAGATCATCGTGCTGGGCGCAGGCCCCATCCGCATCGGTCAGGGCGTGGAGTTCGACTACTCCACCGTGCACGCGGTAACCACCATCAAGAACAGCGGCTACGAGGCCATCATCATCAACAACAACCCGGAGACCGTCTCCACCGACTATACCACCGCCGACAAGCTGTACTTTGAGCCCCTCACCCCCGAGGATGTCATGAACATTATCGAGTTTGAGAAGCCCGAAGGCGTTATCGCTTCCCTGGGCGGTCAGACCGCCATCAACCTTGCCGAGCCGCTGATGAAGCGGGGCGTCAAGATCATCGGTACGGACTGCGAAGCCATTGAGCGCGCCGAAAACCGCGACAGCTTCGAGAAGATCCTGGAGGAGCTGGGCATTCCCCAGCCCGAAGGCCATGCCGTTACCAACATCGAAGACGGCGTGCGCGCCGCAGCACAGGTGGGCTACCCCGTGCTGGTGCGCCCCAGCTTCGTGCTGGGCGGCCGCGCCATGCAGATCGTGGGCAATGAGACCCAGCTGCGCCACTACCTGAAGACCGCCGTTGAGATCGACGAGGACAAGCCCGTGCTGGTAGACCACTACATCGTGGGCAAAGAGGTGGAGGTGGACGCCATCTGCGACGGTCGGGACGTATTCGTGCCCGGCATTATGGAGCTGGTCGAGCGCACCGGTATCCACTCCGGCGACTCCATCAGCGTATACCCCGCCTTCTCCATCTCCAACAAGGTGAAGGGCACCATTCTCCAGTATGCCAAGCAGCTGGGTCTGGGCATCGGCATCGTGGGTCTGTACAACATCCAGTTCATCGTGGACAAGAACGAGAACGTGTACATCATCGAGGTCAACCCCCGTTCCTCCCGCACGGTGCCCTTCCTGAGCAAGGCCACCGGCTACAGCCTTGCCGACATCGCCACCGAGGTGATCCTGGGCAAGAGCCTGAAGGAGCAGGGCTACTTCGACCTCTACCCCGAAGAGAAGAAGCGCTGGTACGTTAAGGTGCCCGTATTCTCCTTCAGCAAGATCCGCGGTCTGGATGCCTACCTGAGCCCCGAGATGAAATCCACCGGCGAAGCCATCGGCTACGACGACAAGCTGAACCGCGCCCTCTACAAGGCGCTGGAGGCCTCCGGCATGCACCTGCAGAACTACGGCACCGTATTCTGCACCATCGCCGACAAGGACAAGGAAGAGGCCCTGCCCCTGATCCGCCGGTTCTACAACCTGGGCTTCAACATCGAAGCCACCAGCGGTACCGCCACGTTCCTGAAGCATAACGGCATCCGCACCCACGAGCGCAAGAAGCTGCGGGACGGCAGCGAAGAGATCCTGGATGCCATCCGTCAGGGGCATCTGGCCTACGTGCTCAACACCCGGGATATCGGCTCCACCGATCAGCTGAGCGACGGCTACAAGATCCGCTGCTGCGCCACGGAGAACAATGTAAGCGTGTTCACCGCGCTGGACACCGTGCGCGTGCTGCTGGATGTTCTGGAAGAGACCACCATGTGCATCTCCACCATCGACGCATAAGGAGTGCTTATGAAACAGGCTTTTTTCAAGGTTCTGGAAAACACCGCCCTTACCGGTACCGTGTACCGCATGGTGCTGGAGGGCGATACGGAAGGCATCCGCACGGGACAGTTCGTCAACCTGAAGCTGGACGGGCTGTTCCTGCGCCGCCCCATCTCGGTATGCGAGGTGACGGAAGGGGTGCTTACCCTCGTTTACAAGGTGGTGGGCAAGGGCACCGAGCAGATGAGCCGCATGCAGGGCGGCGAGGTGCTGGATGTGCTTACCGGTCTGGGCAACGGCTATGACCTGTCCCTCTCCGGCGACCGCCCGCTGCTCATCGGCGGCGGCGTGGGCGTGCCTCCCCTGTACCAGGCAGCAAAGGAGCTGCGGGCAGCGGGTAAGGATGTATCGGTCATTCTGGGCTTCAATACCAAGGATGAGATCTTCTACGAGCACGAGTTCGCCGCGCTGGGCTGCCATGTGACCGTTACCACCGTGGACGGCTCCTACGGCGTAAAGGGCTTTGTGACGGGCGCCATGCAGCCCGGCTACACCTACATCTACACCTGCGGCCCCGAACCCATGCTGAAGGCGGTCTACAACGCCTCCCAGACCAGCGGTCAGTTCTCCTTTGAGGAGCGCATGGGCTGCGGCTTCGGCGCATGCATGGGCTGCAGCTGCAAGACCAAGTACGGCAACAAGCGCATCTGCAAGGACGGCCCCGTGCTGGTAAAGGAGGAGATCATATGGTAAACACTGCGGTGAATCTTTCCGGCATGCAGATGGATAACCCGGTCATCCCCGCCAGCGGCACCTTCGGCTACGGCTATGAGTTTACCGAATGGTACGACATCAACGTACTGGGCAGCTTCTCCTTCAAGGGTACCACCCGGGAACCCCGCTTCGGCAACCCCACCCCCCGCATTGCGGAATGCCCCATGGGCATGATCAACGCCGTGGGTCTGCAGAACCCGGGCGTGGATAAGGTGATCGCCGAAGAGCTGCCCAAGCTGAAAGCCTGCTTCCACAAGCCGGTGATCGCCAACATCAGCGGTTTCTCGGTGGAGGAATATGTGGACTGCGCCCGCAAGCTGGACAAGGAAGAGCAGGTAGGGCTGATCGAAGTGAACGTATCCTGCCCCAACGTGCACGGCGGCGGCATGAGCTTCGGCACCAGCCCCGAGGCGGCTGCGGAAGTGACCCGGGCCGTGAAGGCAGTCTGCCAAAAGCCCGTATACATCAAGCTTTCCCCCAACGTGACGGACATCGTATCCATCGCCAAGGCCTGCGAGGAAGCCGGTGCGGACGGTCTGAGCCTGATCAACACCCTGCTGGGCATGCGCATTGACCTGAACCGGAAAAAGCCCGTTATCGCCAACAAGATGGGCGGCTTCTCGGGCAGCGCCATCTTCCCGGTGGCGGTGCGCATGGTGTACCAGGTATACGATGCCGTCAAGATCCCCATCATCGGCATGGGCGGCGTTTCCACCGCCGAGGATGTGATCGAGATGATGCTGGCGGGCGCGACTGCCGTACAGGTGGGCGCATCCAACCTGATCGACCCCTGCGCCTGCAAGCAGATCATTGATGATCTTCCCGCCGTAATGGCGAAGTATCATATCACCAACCTGAGCGACATTATAGGAGGAGCACACGCATGAAAAGAGACGTCATCATCGCCTGCGACTTTGCCAGCCGCGAAGCCACCCTTGCCTTTCTGGACAAGTTTACCGATGTAAAGCCCTTTGTAAAGATCGGCATGGAGCTGTACTATGCAGAAGGCCCCGAGATCGTGCGTGAGATCAAGCGCCGCGGGCACAAGATCTTCCTCGACCTGAAGCTGCACGACATTCCCAACACCGTTAAGAAGGCCATGGCGGTTCTGCGCAACCTGGACGTGGACGTGACCAACCTGCACGCCGCCGGTACCACCGCCATGATGAAGGCCGCCATCGAGGGTCTGACCCGTGAAGACGGCACCCGCCCCCTGCTGATCGCCGTTACCCAGCTGACCAGCACCGACCAGGAGGCCATGGAAAAGGATCTGCTCATCAAGGAGCCCATCGACGAAGTGGTGATGCACTATGCCGAGACCGCCAAGAACGCCGGTCTGGACGGCGTGGTCTGCTCTCCCCTGGAGGCGGGCAAGGTACACGACCGCTGCGGCAAGCAGTTCCTGACCGTGACCCCCGGCGTACGCTTTGCCGACGGCGATGTGGGTGACCAGAAGCGCGTGATGACCCCCGCCGCCGCCCGGGAGATCGGCTCCGACTTTATCGTGGTGGGTCGCCCCATCACCGCTGCGGAGGATCCCGTAGCTGCCTACAAGCGCTGCGTGCGCGAGTTCGTGGGCGAATAAGCCTGCCGGGAGGGACCGAGCATGGCTGTACAGATCCTTGAGATCAAAAAGGAGCATTGCCCCGCCGCAAGGCTGATCGGCAAGCGGTACGAAGCCGCACCCAACTGGGGCGAGTGGTGGGCAAACGGCTGGTTTGACCGGCTGGAAACCCAGCCCCGCCTGCCCTTTAACGACGATGCCTACTTCGGCATGGTGCGCATCCAGAGCGGCAAGCCGGAACGCTGGATCGGCATGCTGTTCCCGCCGGAGACCCCTGTGCCGGAAGGCTTTGAAGCCGCAGACATCCCGCCGTTGGATTACGCGGTGTGCTATCTGCGGGACAAGGAAGGCAGCCCGGATTTCTATTCTGCCCAGACCCACGAGGCCTGTCTGGAAGCCCTCCGTACAAGCGGCATGACCCGCTTTGAGGACAACTGGTGCTTCGAACGCTACCAGTGCCCCCGGTTTACCGCGCCGGACGAAAACGGCAGCGTGATCCTCGACTACGGCATTTCGATTCTGTAACCATTATCGCCATTTGCTCACCCCCTTTGCGCCGTGAAACGGCGCAAAATGCGGGGGGCAGGGACATCATGCTCCTGCCGGGTTTCCAAAGGGTTCTGCCCTTTGGCCTGCGGAGCACATCACACCATCTGAAAGGAGCTACACAACATGGAAGCTTACAAGAGAGAGTTTATTCAGTTTCTGGAAGGCGCAGGCGTACTGAAGTTCGGCGACTTTACCGCCAAGAGCGGCCGCAAGATCCCCTACTTTATCAACGCGGGCGACATCAAGACCGGCGACCAGATCGCCAAGCTGGGCGAGTTCTACGCCAAGGCCTATCTGGAGAAGGTGGGCAACCGCCGCACCGTGCTCTACGGCCCCGCCTACAAGGGCATCTCCATCGCTGTTTCCAGCTCCATCGCCCTTTCCAAAGAAGGGCTGGATGTTCCCTTCTTCTTCAACCGCAAGGAAGCCAAGGATCATGGCGAGGGCGGCGTATTCGTGGGCTATGTGCCCAAGGCCGGTGAGGAAGTGGTGATCGTGGAGGACGTGATCACCGCCGGTACCGCCATCCGCGAGAGCATGGCCATCCTGTCTGCGCTGGAGGATGTAAAGGTAGCCGCCACCTTCGTGATGGTGGACCGCAAGGAAAAGGGCAAGACCGACAAGAGCGCCATGGGCGAAGTGTCTGACGAGTTCGGCTTCCCGGTCTACTCCGTTGTGGATGTGTACGACATTATCGAGTACCTGGAAGAGGATGAGAAGAACGCCGAGAACGTGCAGCGCATCAAGAACTATCTGGCTGTGAACGGAGCAAAGGCATGAGACATCTCATCGACATTCTGGATCTGACCACGGCGGAGATCGATGAACTGATCGAGACCGCCAACGACATTATCCAAAACCCTGCCGCCTATGCCCACAAGTGCGAGGGCAAGAAGCTGGCTGCGCTGTTCTTTGAGCCCTCCACCCGCACCCGCCTCAGCTTTGAGGCCGCCATGTACGAGCTGGGCGGGCATGTGATCGGTTTCTCCGACGCGGGCAACTCCTCCTCTGCCAAGGGCGAGAGCGTTGCCGACACCATCAAGATGATCGGCTGCTATGCAGACATCGCCGCCATGCGTCACTTCAAGGAGGGCGCACCGCTAGTGGCTGCCATGCGCAGCGACATCCCGGTGATCAATGCAGGCGACGGCGGACACAACCATCCCACCCAGACCCTGACCGACCTGCTCACCATCAAGCGTGAAAAAGGACACTTCGACGGGCTGACCGTGGGCTTCTGCGGCGACCTGAAATTCGGCCGCACCGTGCATAGCCTGATCACCGCCCTGAGCCGCTATGAGAACATCAAATTCGTGCTCATCTCGCCCCAGGAGCTGAAGGTGCCCAGCTATGTGAAGGATCTGCTCAAGGACAAGGGGCTTACCTACAAGCAGACCACCGATCTGGACAGCGTGATGCCCGAGCTGGACATCCTCTACATGACCCGTGTGCAGCGGGAGCGTTTCTTCAACGAGGAGGAGTACCTGCGCCTGAAGGACAGCTACATCCTGACCCCCGAAAAGCTGAAGACCGCCAAGGAGGATCTGCGCATCCTGCATCCCCTGCCCCGTGTAAACGAAATCGCCGTTGCTGTGGACGACGACCCCCGCGCCTGCTATTTCCGTCAGGCGCTCAACGGCAAGTTCATCCGCATGGCGCTGATCCTGAAACTGCTGGAGGAGGCGGGCAAATGACCATTGATTCCATCAAGAACGGCATCGTTATCGACCACATTCCCGCCGGGAAGGCCATGCTGCTCTACCAGTACCTGAAGCTGGACGGGCTGGAGTGCTCCGTTGCCCTGCTCAAGAATGTACCCAGCAAGAAGATGGGCCGCAAGGACATTATCAAGCTGGACGAGGTGATCGACCTGAACTGGGATGTGCTGGGCTACCTTGCCCCCGATTGCACCGTCAACATCATCCGGGAGGGCGAAGAGGTGGAAAAGAAACGCCCCGAGCTGCCCGAGCGGCTGGTGGGCGTGATCGCCTGCAAGAACCCCCGCTGCATTACCACCATCGAGCAGGAGCTGCCCCATATCTTCAAACTGGCCAACCGCCAGAAGGGGACGTACCGCTGTTTGTACTGCGAAAGCAAGGCGTAAGGGCAGGGGCGCTGCCCCTGCACCCCTCCAAAGGGCCTGAATTCCGCAACCTCAGTCGGCGCGCAGCCCACTAACCGTGGTCTGCACTTGCTTCGGTTGACGACTGCGGGTCGCTAATGCCTTCGGCATTGTGTTCCGCAACCTCAGTCGGCGTACAGACCACTAACCGTGGTCTGTACTTGCTTCGGTTGACGACTGCGGGTCGCTAATGCCTTCGGCATTGTGCCCACTGGGCACACGCTTCCCTCCGTCTCCACTGGGCACGCGCTTCCCTCCGTCTCCCTTAAGAATCCCGCTCTCTGTGCCCGTTACACGGGCACAGGGGGTGGGGTTTTTGTGTTTATGATGGATATGTGTTATGATGATGCAGGAGGATGTATCCCAATAACGACTGCAAGGCGGTGGCTGAATTGAAAAAGATTTATGCATGGGAGCCTTGGTTCTTCATCTTCTTTGGTCTTTTCCACATGCACCGGCTCTGGGGGTTGATCGACCGGCAGAGCTATGCGGATTTCTGGCTGGGGATTCTGGCAGAGAAAGGCTTCCTCTATTTCGCCCTGATGGGGCTGCTGGCGGTGCTGTGCGTATGCGGCATGGTCGTCTTTCTCCGGCATCTGAAAAACAACTATTGGTGGCGGTGGATCTATCTTTTCGGTGGCGGCTACCTGCTGTTTGATCTTTTTGCCATCGCCATCGATTGGAAGGTATGGAGCGACCTGCTTGCCATGATGTTCGATGTGGGTTCGCCCTGGTGGAATTGGATATGGGGCTTTTTCATCCTGCTGGGAGCCTTTGTGCTGGGGCTGGGGTTTGTACTGCTTTATCGGCGAAAGGCGCAGGATCAGGCTGCGGAAGATTACCATGGATAGCAAACAGAAATGCCGGACTGCACATCAGCCCGGCATTTTTGCATCTTTTTCAAAATGTTCTTGACTCTTACGTTACGTTATGGTTTATGCTATGATGGCACGGAAGGAGGAAATAGCCAATGCTCACGGTACATCAGGTAAGCGAACTGACGGGGGTCAGCGTGCGCACGCTGCACCATTACGATCAGCTGGGGCTGCTCAAGCCCGCACAGGTCACAGAGGCCGGGTACCGCCTCTACGACGAAGCAGCCCTCCGGCGGCTGCAAAGCATCCTGATCTATCGGGAGCTGGGGTTTCCGCTGAAGGAGATCAAGGTCATTCTGGATGATCCCGGCTACGATCCCAAAGAGGCGTTGGGGCGGCAGATCGCCCTACTGGAAAGCCAGCGGAAGCGGCTCGAAGGCATCATCGCCTTTGCCCGTGACATGGAAAAGCAAGGAGAGATTCGTATGGATTTTCAGGTTTTTGATAAGTCCGAGCAGGAAAAGCTGCAGGCTGAAGCCCGGGAAAAATGGAGCGGCACCGCCGCCTGGCAGGGCTGGGAGCAGCAGGGCGCAAAGCGCAGCCACCAGCAGCAGGTGCAGGACGGCAACCGGCTGATGATGAAGCTGGCAGCCATCGGCAGCCTGCGGGAGAAGGGTGCGGATGCGCCGGAGGTACACGCGGCTGTTAGCGAATTGCAGCAGCTGATCACCGACTGCTTCTACCCCTGCGACAAGGAAACCCTGCGTGGGCTTGGGCAGATGTATGTGACGGATGAACGGTTCATGCGCAACATCGACAAGGCGGGCGGCGAGGGCACAGCCCAGTTCGTCAGCGAAGCCATCGGGGTGTATTGCGGGTAAGCATGCAGCCTGTAAAGCGTCTGTGAAATACATAGGGAAACCCCGCTGCAAGACCGCTTGCAGCGGGGTTATTACAATATGTCGCCGGGAGTCTCATTCTTCCCCCAGAGGGCATTCCATCAGCTCGTTTTCCTGCATAAAGCCGCACCGCCCGTACCATGGCACCGCGCGTTCGCTGGGCCAGACAAAGATCAACTCACAGGCCTGCTGCATCAGCTGCTGCTTGATATGATCCAGCAGCTTCGTGCCGATCCCCTGCCCCCGGTATTCCTTTCGGGTGTATACATTCGTCAGATAGGCAATGGACTCGGATTTGCGGTTGGGCTTGGGTACCTTGGGGATAAGCCCGACGAACATGGCCGACGCCACCCGATCCCCATCACAGGCAACAAAGATCCTGTAGGTGGTCTGGTTTTTCAAAAAAACAACAAAAGCCCCGGTGAAAGCGGCACGCTCCACCCCCGCCAGATTGCTTTCGCCATAATCGGCATCGTCCTCCTGACAGTGCAGCCATTTCATTTCCGCAAGCCGGGCATAGTCCTGCTCCCCTGCCTGACGGAGAATCAGATCGTCGTACTGCATAGGTAAACCCTCCCCCTGTTTTGCTTTCATTTTAGCACGGGACGGGAAAGCGCACAAGAAAGCCGTTTTCACCGGTTGACCCCGGGCGCAAACTGCACTATAGTAAACACAGACAGCAAGGGCACCTATTTCCCCTTGCCGAACAACCGCACAGAAAGAAGGCGCATGCCATGCGTTACGAAACCGTCACTTTACCCGGCGGTGCTACCCTGACAAGCTACATCCCTGCCCCCACCGTGGCGGGAGACGACCACCGCATGGGGCTGGTCATCTGCCCAGGCGGCGGCTACACCCATCTTTCCCCCAGAGAGGGCGAGCTGATGGCCCTGCGCCTTGCCGGTCGGGGCGTCAGCTGCTTTGTGCTGGACTACCACCTTGCCCCGGATCGCTTCCCTACCCAGCTCTGCGATGCGGCACAGGCGGTGGCCTATGTGCGCAGCCATGCGGAAGACTTCCACATTCAGCCCGACCGTATCGCCATCATGGGCTTTTCCGCAGGTGGGCATGTGGCAGGCTCGCTGGGCGTATGGTGGCAGGATGCCGACCTGATGGCGCAGGCAGGGGTTGCCCCCGAGGCCGCCTGCCCCAATGCCATGGTGCTGTGCTACCCGGTGATCACCGCCGGGGAGAAGGCGCACCGCGGCTCCTTCGTCGCCCTGACCGGCTCGGAAGAGATCAGCAACCATCTGCCCTATTCGCTGGATGAGCATGTTTCCCCCGCCACCCCGCCCACCTTCCTGTGGCATACCTGGCAGGATGACGCGGTGCCGGTGGAGAACACCCTGCTGATGGCGCAGGCCCTGAAAGCCTCCGGGGTACAGGCCGAGGTGCATATCTACCCCTTCGGCGGGCATGGGCTTGCCATGGCGGATGAGACCACTGTCGTACCCGGCTACGACGGGCAGATCATTCCCGAGGTGCAGGGCTGGCTGGAGGATGCCTTCCGGTTTTTGAAGCAGGTGCTGTAACAATTGACGGAACCCGGTCTGAGGGATGCCGACATGCATCCGCAAGCCGGGTTTTCTGTTTGGTGCGGCCTTTTTTGGGGAATGATCACAGCGGTTTTCAGGTCTTTCTAATGACATTCTAAACCTTCTCCGCTTGCTGCTGCCTCCATTCTCTGCTATTCTGTACCCATCCCATGAAAGGAAGTTTTTCGTATGACGTACAACGCCCGCAATGGAGAACTCACGCTGGGTACCGCCACCGTTCATTACCTCCGATTCGGCAAGGGAGAAAAGCACCTGCTCATGATCCCCGGTCTGGGCGACGGTCTCAAGACCGCCAAGGGCATGGCCCTGCCTGTGGCGTACCAGTACCGGGCTTTTGCCAAAGCCGGCTATACCGTCACCCTGATCAGCCGCCGGGAGCCGCTACCGGAGGGCTTCACCACCCGGGATATGGCTGCCGATCTGGCTGCGTGTATGGAAAAGCTGGGCATTCCCCAAGCGGATGTGCTGGGCGTTTCCCAAGGCGGCATGATCGCCCAGTGGCTGAGCATCGACCACCCGAAGATGGTGCGCAGGCTGATTCTGGCTGTAACCACACCCAACGGTAACGAAACGTTGCATGCCGTTGTGCCCCATTGGATGGAGCTGGCCCGGCAGGGGGATTATGCCGCCATCATGCTGGATACGGCAGAAAAGTCCTATTCCGATGCCTATCTGAAGAAGAACCGGCTGTTTCTGCCCCTTCTGGGCAAGGTAGGCAAGCCCAAAGACTTTACCCGTTTTCTGCGCATGGCGGATGCCTGCCTGACCCACGATGCGGCTGGGTTTTTGGGGTCGATCCACTCCCCTACACTGATCATCGGCGGGGAGCAGGACAAAATCGTGGGGGCGGAGGCCTCCCGCCGGCTGCATGCGGGGATCGCGGGGAGCGAGTTGTTCATTTACCCGGAGTACGGGCATGCGGCGTATGAGGAAGCGAAGGATTTCTGCGGGCGGGTGATGGGGTTTTTGGCATAAGCCGCCTTTGCCCGTTACCACAGCTGAAAGGACGAACCGTTTTGTTTTCACACAATCAACTGCTGCGGATCTATCAAAGCTACGGCAAGCAGCCGGATGTGGAATACTATACCGGCGATATGGAGCATATCCGCACCTATTACCTGACCCGTGCAGCTCAGGAGCCGGATCGTTTCTACATCGACGATACCACCTGGCAGGATCTGAACATGGATGCGGTCTACAAGCGCATCAACGCGGGGCTTTCCACCGCCGGTGAGCAGTACCTGTACTACATGCTGCGCCGTCCCATGGATCGGCGGCAGTTTGAGCAGCACCAGATGCTGACCGACCTTGCAGACCGGGAGCCGGATACCCGGAAGGGGTTGCAGAAAATTCTCTGGCGCATCGGGCGGTACCGCCCCATCGATCTGGACAGCATGCTGACCACCCGTACCGCCTCCCCTTTCTGGCTGGTAATCTACAGCATACTGTCTCTGCTGGTCCTGCCCGTGCTGGTGCTCACCTTTATCCGTCCGGATGTAGGCATCTGGATCCTGTTGCCGGTGCTGATCACCAACAGCATCCTGCACGAATACCGCACTACCCGCTGCCAGCGGGAGATCCACACCGTCAACTACTGCGTGGGGCTGGCGCAGGCGCTGAGCAAGGTTAAAAAGCTGGGGCATCCCGTGCTGGATGCACAGCTACAAAATGCATATACCCATCTGGAAAAACTGCGTTCCATCCTGCGCATCGGCCCCGTGCTCACCGGCTCCCGGGGCGATATCGTATCCATGCTGATGACCGTTCTGCTCTGGGATCTGATCAGCTTTGAGCTGCTGAAGAACCGCTTTGCCCGCCACCGGGCGCATTTTGCGGTGATCCACGAGGCCGTCGGGCAGCTGGATGCATCCATTGCCATCGCCTCCTGGCGGGCAAGCATGGATCGCTGGGCTTTGCCCCAGCTGGATTTTGATGCGCAGGACGCCTATCTGGAGGCTCACGAAGTGGCGCACCCCCTGCTGGATGCACCCATCCCCAACGATGCATCCCTCCCCCGTCCACTGCTGATCACCGGGGCAAACGCATCGGGCAAATCCACCTATCTGAAAGCTGTTATCCTCTGCGCGCTGCTGGCGCAGACCACCGGCACTGCACCCTGCACCCGCTACCGCAGTTCTCCCCTCCGTATCTATACCTCCATGGCCATCGCCGACAACATACAGGCGGGCGAAAGCTACTACATTGCCGAGATTCGTTCCCTGAAGCGCATTCTGGATGCCCGGCAGGATAGCAGCCCCGTGCTCTGCGCTGTGGACGAGGTGCTGCGGGGCACCAACACCATCGAGCGCATCGCCGCCTCCACCGAGATCCTGCGCACCCTTGGCGCAAGCGGTACCCTCGCTCTGGTCGCCACCCACGATGCGGAGCTGTGCGATCTGGTTGCCGACCAATATCAGCTGGCCCATTTTCAGGAGGAGATCACCGACAAGGATATCCGATTCGACTACCGCATTCGTCCCGGCAAGGCCACCAGCCGCAACGCCATCGATCTGCTGCGGCTGATGGGCTTTGATGCAGCCATCGTGGATGCGGCGCACAAAAGGGCAAGCGGGTATCTGGAAACGGGGAGATGGAGCGGTGCCACTTCACCGCTGCACGGAGAGCCCCAATGAAAATCGCCGTTCTATCCGATATCCACAGCAACCATCATGCCCTGAAAGCCTGCCTTGGGCATGCCGCAAGCTGCCATGCCGACCTTTATCTGTTCCTTGGGGATTATGCAGGCGAGCTGCCCCACCCCCAAAAGACCATGGAGCTGCTGTATGCCCTTATGCAGCAGCACGACTGCCGCTTTATCCGCGGCAACCGGGAGGATTATTGGATCGACTATGAAGCCCGGGGCAAAACCGGCTGGAAAGAATTTGATACCTCGACCGGCTGTCTTTTCTATACCTACCACCACCTGTCGGAAAGGGATCTGACCTTTTTCCGAAACCTGTCCCCCACAGCGGAAGTTCGCTTTCCTGCCATGCCATCCATTACCCTGTGCCACGGATCGCCCCGGAAAACCAACGAGCAGCTTCTTCCGAACAAACCAAGCACGCGGTATGTGCTGAAAAACGAGCCCAATGCCTATCTGCTTTGCGGGCACACCCATACACCCTGCAAGCTGCGCCATGGAGGCACCACGCTGCTGAACCCCGGTTCGGTCGGGCTGTCCCACGGCAGCAGGGAAGCCCGGTATTTGATACTGGAAAGCCGGGATGGGCAATGGCAGGAGACCTTCCATGCCATCCCTTACGATACGGAAGCCATGATCGCAGAAATCGATACTTCCGGGCTTGGACAGCGCGCGCCCTGGTGGTGCGAAGTGACAAAGCACATGCTGCGCGGCGGCAGCGTGACCCATGATGTGGTGCTGCAACGCGCCATGATGCTTTGCCGGGCAGAAACCGGCGGATGCCCGGAGATCCACGAAAGGCACTGGGAACAGGCTGTGCATGAGTTACTGTCGTATGGGAGATGAGTAATCGCCGCTGGGGGACGATCAGATCAAAACAGCCCCGGAACGCTCCATACAGGGAGCCTTCCGGGGCTGTGTTTTGTTAGGAAGGATTTGATCGGGGAAGGGGCTGTTCTCCCCCGCCGCACATCTTGCGCCTTCGGGCACTCGCTGTGCTTGCAGGGATCAGCGCCGGGTTGCAGGGATCAGGGGCGCTGCCCCTGACAACCCCGGCAGGAAACTGAGTTTCCTGCACCTTCCTCATTTTCGCCATTATCCATCCATCAGAACAAACCGGTGATCACGCCGTTGTCATCCACATCGATGCGCTCGGCGGCGGGCACCTTGGGCAGACCGGGCATGGTCATGATGTCGCCGGTGAGCACCACGATGAAGCCCGCACCAGCAGACACTTTCACGTTCTTCACCGTAACGGTGAAGCCCTCCGGCGCGCCCAGCTTGGTGGGATCGTCCGAGAAGGAGTACTGGGTCTTGGCAACGCAGATGGGCAGCTTGTCGTAGCCCAGCTTGGTGAGCATATCCACCTGCTTCTGGGCATTGGGAGTCAGCACCACACCGTCGCCGCCGTAGACCTTCTTGACCACCGCTTCGATCTTCTCCTCAATGGAGCAATCCAGATCGTAAGAGAAGGTGAAATCGCCCTTCTCCTCTTCGCAGAGGCGCACCACTTCCTTGGCCAGCTCTTCGCCGCCCTTGCCGCCTTCCGCCCAAACGGTGGAAAGCACGGTGTTCACGCCCAGCTCGCGGCACTTGGCAATGATGAAGTCGATCTCCGCATCCGTATCGGTGGGGAAACGGTTCACAGCCACCACGCAGGGCAGCTTGTACACGTTCTTCATGTTGCTCACATGGCGCAAAAGGTTGGGGATGCCCTTCTCCAGCGCCTGCAGATCCTCATTGGCGAGGGCAGTCTTGGGCAGACCGCCGTGCATCTTGAGGGCGCGTACAGTGGCTACCACCACAACCGCATCGGGGGTGAGACCCGCCATGCGGCACTTGATATCCAGGAACTTCTCTGCGCCAAGGTCTGCACCGAAGCCGGCTTCGGTAACGGTGTAGTCGCCCATCTTGAGGGCAAGACGGGTCGCCATCACGGAGTTGCAGCCGTGGGCGATGTTGGCAAAGGGGCCGCCGTGCACGAAGGCGGGGGTGCCTTCCAGGGTCTGCACCAGATTGGGCTTGAGGGCATCCTTCAAAAGGGCTGCCATAGCGCCCACAGCATTCAGCTGACCGCAGGTAACGGGGGTATCATCGGCAGTATAGCCAACGATGATGCGGCTCAGGCGTGCCTTCAGGTCGGCGATGGAGCTGGAGAGACACAGCACCGCCATGATCTCGCTGGCAACGGTGATGTCGAAGCCGTCCTCACGGGGCACGCCGTTGATGCGGCCGCCCAGACCGCCCACGATGTTGCGCAGCTGACGGTCGTTCATATCCACGCAGCGCTTCCAGGTGATCTTTCGGACATCGATGCCCAGCGCGTTGCCCTGCTGAATGTGGTTATCCAGCATGGCGGCCAGCAGGTTGTTGGCTGCGCCGATGGCGTGGAAGTCGCCGGTAAAGTGCAGGTTGATATCCTCCATGGGAACCACCTGCGCATAGCCGCCGCCTGCCGCGCCGCCCTTGATGCCGAAAACCGGACCAAGGGAGGGCTCACGCAGGGCGACAACCACATCCTTACCGATGCGGCGCAGACCATCCGCCAGACCGATGGTGGTGGTGGTCTTGCCTTCACCGGCAGGGGTGGGGGTGATGGCGGTAACAAGAATCAGCTTGCCGTCGGGGCGGTCGGTCTCCTTGAGCAGGTTCAGATCCACTTTGGCCTTGTAGCGTCCGTAGTGCTCAATGTACTTGTCATCCACATGGGCGCGGCGGGCGATCTCGTCAATATGCAGCATTTCGCATTCCTGTGCGATCTGGATATCAGACTTATATTCCATGTTGATCCTCCTCGGAAAATCACTTGAAGTACTTTACAGCAGCCTCAAACATGCGGATGTCGTATTCGCCGGGCACGTTCTTATACAGACCCGCGCCTACGCGCTCGCTGTGACCCATCTTGCCCAGCACGCGGCCGTCGGGAGAGGTGATGCCCTCGATGGCGTACAGGGAATCGTTGGGGTTGAAATGCACATCGCCGGTAGCGTTGCCGCTCAGATCCACATACTGGGTGGCGATCTGACCGTTGGCAGCCAGCTGACGGATCAGCTCTTCGCTGGCCAGGAAGCGACCCTCGCCGTGGGAGATGGGTACGTTGACCACGTCGCCAACGTTCATCAGGCTCAGCCAGGGAGACTTGTTGGAAGCGATGCGGGTGCGCACGATGCGGCTCTGGTGGCGGGCGATGGTGTTGAAGGTAAGGGTGGGGCAGTTTTCATCGGTGTCGATGATCTTGCCGTAGGGCACCAGACCCAGCTTGATCAGCGCCTGGAAGCCGTTGCAGATACCGCACATCAGACCGTCGCGCTGCTCCAGCAGCTCGGTTACACCCTCGCGGATGGCGGCGTTGCGGAAGAAAGCGGTAATGAACTTGCCGCTGCCGTCGGGTTCGTCACCGCCGGAGAAGCCGCCGGGGATGAATACCATCTGAGCGGTCTTCAGCTCGTTGGCGAAGTCCTCCACGCTCTGGGCGATGGCGGAAGCGCTCAGGTTGCGGATGACCATGATCTTGGCCTCTGCGCCTGCATCCTCCACAGCCTTGGCGCTGTCAAACTCGCAGTTGGTGCCGGGGAAGGCGGGGATCAGCACCTTGGGACGGGCGGTCTTGACAGCGGGCTTGGGCCAGCTGGCGGCAACGTGAGAGAAATTCTCCATCTTGGAGCCGCTCTCGGGAATGTTGCAGCTGTAGACCTTTTCCAGCTTGTCTTCGTAGATGCCCAGCAGGCTGTCCATGGACAGGCTCTCGCCCTTCAGGGTCAGCTTGCCGTCGTCGGTAACGGTACCCAGCACACGGGCGTTTGCCACATCGCCGGTCACCTCCAGCACGAAAGCGGCGTAGCTGTAGCCGAACAGCTCGTCCACGGTCACATCATCGTTGAAGGCGAAACCAAGGCTGTTGCCGAAGCCCATCTTCATCACGGCCTCGGCGATGCCGCCCATGCCGGGGGTGTAGCAGGCCACGGCCTTGCCGGACTGCATCAGGGCATGCACGGTATCAAACAGCTTGATCAGACTCTGGGTGGTGGGCAGACCCTGGGCATCGTACTCGGGTGCGAGCACGACCACCTTGTTGCCCGCCTGCTTGAATTCGGGGGAGACCACATCGCCCACCTTGCCGGTGGTTACGGCGAAGGAGACCAGCGTGGGCGGTACATCCAGGCTTTCGAAGGAGCCGCTCATGGAGTCCTTGCCGCCGATGGAGCCGATGCCCAGCTCCATCTGTGCCTTGAAGGCGCCCAGCAGGGCTGCCAGCGGCTGGCCCCAGCGGGTGGAGTCCTTGCCGGGACGCTGGAAGTACTCCTGGAAGGTAAGGTACACATCCTCAAAGGATGCGCCGGTGGCGATCAGCTTGCAGACGCTCTCCACCACAGCCAGATAAGCGCCGTGGTAGGGGCTCTTCTCGGTCAGGAAGGGGTTATAGCCCCAGGACATGAAGGAGCAGTCGTCGGTGTGCTTCTTTTCCACGCTGATCTTCTGCACCATGGCCTGGATGGGGGTCAGCTGATTCTTGCCGCCAAAAGGCATCAGCACGGTGCCTGCGCCGATGGTGGAGTCGAAACGCTCGCTGAGGCCGCGCTTGGAGCAGATGTTCAGATCGCCCGCCAGCGCGGTATAGTTCTCGGTGAAGGTGCCCTTTACTTCCTTGCGGAAATCCTGTGCAGCCTCCACATCGATGGAGATATGCTTTTCTGCGCCGTTGGAGTTGAGGAACTCGCGGCTCAGGTCAACGATGGTCTTGCCGTTCCAGTTCATGCGCAGACGGGGCTCGGCCTTGACCACAGCTACGGGGCATGCCTGCAGGTTTTCCTTGGCAGCCAGAGCGAGGAAGGCTTCCACGTCCTTGGCTTCCACCACCACAGCCATACGCTCCTGAGACTCGGAGATGGCAAGCTCGGTGCCGTCCAGACCGTCGTACTTCTTGGGCACGGCGTTCAGGTCGATCTCCAGACCATCGGCCAGCTCGCCGATGGCAACGGAAACGCCGCCTGCGCCAAAGTCGTTGCAGCGCTTGATCATGCGGCAGGCATCGCCATTGCGGAACAGACGCTGCAGCTTGCGCTCTTCGGGGGCGTTGCCCTTCTGCACCTCTGCGCCGCAGGTCTCCAGAGACTGCTCGGTGTGGGCCTTGGAGGAGCCGGTTGCGCCGCCGCAGCCGTCGCGGCCGGTGCTGCCGCCCAGCAGGATGACGATATCGCCGGGGGCTGGCACTTCGCGGCGCACGTTCTCGGCGGGGGTGGCGGCGATCACAGCGCCGATCTCCATACGCTTGGCAGCGTAGCCGTCGTGGTACAGCTCATCCACGATGCCGGTAGCCAGACCGATCTGGTTGCCGTAGCTGGAATAGCCGGCTGCGGCGGTGGTGACCAGCTTGCGCTGGGGCAGCTTGCCCTTGATGGTCTCGCTGACGGGGCGGGTGGGGTCGGCTGCGCCGGTAACGCGCATCGCGCCGTACACATAGCTGCGGCCGGACAGGGGATCGCGGATCGCGCCGCCGATGCATGTGGCTGCGCCGCCGAAGGGCTCGATCTCGGTGGGGTGGTTATGGGTCTCGTTCTTGAACAGCAGCAGCCAGGGCTCGGTAACGCCGTCCACTTCCACGTCGATCTTGACCGTGCAGGCGTTGATCTCTTCGGATTCGTCCAGCTTATCCAGCTTGCCTTCCTTCTTCAGGTAGCGCACGGCGATGGTGGCCAGATCCATCAGGCAGACGGGCTTTACCCGGTTCAGCTCCTTGCGGGTCTGCATGTACTCCTCATAAGCCTTCTGCAGCAGCTCGTCCTCGAAATGGGCATCGTCGATGATGGTGAGGAAGGTGGTGTGGCGGCAATGGTCGGACCAGTAGGTGTCGATCATGCGGATCTCGGTGATGGTGGGATCCCGCTGCTCGCTGAGGAAGTAGTTCTGGCAGAAAGCCACATCATCGGCATCCATGGCCAGACCGTACTTCTTCACAAAGGCTTCCAGACCTTCCCGATCCAGCTTGGTAAAGCCGGTCAGGGTCTCCACCTCGGTGGGGATGGCATAGGTGGTCTTCAGGGTCTCGGGCATATCCAGGGTGGCCTCGCGGGCTTCCACCGGGTTGATCACGTACTTGCGGATCTCGGCGATCTGCTCGTCGGTCAGGGTGCCGTAGAGGGCGTACACCTTGGCGGTGCGCACGGTGGGACGCTCGCCCTGAGAGATGATCTGGATGCACTGGGCAGCAGAGTCTGCACGCTGGTCAAACTGACCGGGCAGGTATTCCACCGCAAACACGGCGGCTGCGCCTTCCACATTCAGCTCCCGGGAGGTCATATCCAGCTGGGGCTCGGAAAATACGGTGCCCACAGCATAGTCGAACAATTCTTCGGTGATGTTTTCCACATCGTAACGGTTGATGAGGCGAACCTTCTCCAGACCCTTGATGCCAAGGAATGCATTGGCATCGGACAGAAGGGCGCGGGCCTCGTTTGCCAGTTCGGGCTTTTTCTCCACGTAAATGCGATATACCATTACTTTTCCTCCCCCGCAGCCTGCATGGCGCGTGCGCCGATGTCGTGGCGGTAATAGGCATTGTCAAAATGGATCTTTTCAACCAGACCGTAGGCATCCTTGATGGCGTTGCCCAGCGTATCGGCGATGGCGGTGGCACCCAGCACGCGGCCGCCGTTGGTGACCAGCTTACCGTCCTTGATGGCTGCGCCCGCCACAAACACGTTCTTTGCGATCTCATCGGGGATGGTGATCTCAAAGCCCTTGTCGTACTTGGTGGGGTAGCCCTTGCTTGCCATGATCACGCAGCAGGCATGCTTGTCTGCAAACTTCACTTCGGTCTCGCTCAGGGTCTGGGTGGTGACCGCCTGCATCACAGTGAGCAGATCGCTCTCCAGCAGGGGCAGCACCACCTGGGTCTCCGGGTCGCCGAAGCGGCAGTTGTACTCGATCACCTTGGGGCCGTTGGGTGTAAGCATCAGACCGAAGTACAGGCAGCCCTTGAAGGTGCGGCCCTCGGCGTTCATGGCGCTTACGGTGGGCAGGAAGATGGTCTCCATGCACTCTTTAGCGATGGCTTCGGTGTAGTAGGGGTTGGGGGCAACGGTGCCCATGCCGCCGGTGTTGAGGCCGGTGTCGTTGTCGCCTGCCCGCTTGTGATCCATGGAGGATACCATGGGCTTGACGGTGATGCCGTCGGTAAAGGCCAGCACGGATACCTCGGGGCCGGTGAGGAACTCTTCGATGACGATCTGGTCGCCGCTCTTGCCGAAGACCTTGTCGCTCATCATGGAGTGCACCGCCTCGGCGGCTTCCTCAAAGCTCTGGGCGATGATTACGCCCTTGCCCAGCGCAAGACCGTCGGCCTTGATGACGGTGGGCATGGGGGCGGTCTTCAGGTATTCCACGGCGGCAGCCTCGTCGGTAAAGACCTCGTAAGCGGCGGTGGGGATGCCGTACTTCTTCATCAGGTTCTTGGAGAAGACCTTGCTGCCCTCGATGGCGGCAGCATCTGCGCTGGGGCCGAAGCAGGGAAAACCCTCCGCCTGCAGCGCATCCACGCAGCCCAGTACCAGCGGATCGTCGGGGGCGACGACCGCATAATCGATCCCATTCTCCTTGGCAAAGGCCACGATGGCGGGCACATCGGTGGCGGCGATGCCGACGCAGGTAGCGTCGGCAGCCATGCCGCCGTTGCCGGGGAGAGCAAAAATCTGTTCAACCGTGGGGTTTTCCTTGATCTTGCGGATAATGGCGTGCTCGCGCCCGCCGCCGCCAACGACCAGTACTTTCATGGTTTCTTTCCCTCCGCTGGCAAAATTAGTGGTGGAACAGGCGCATGCCGGTGAAGCACATGGAAATGTTCAGCTTGTCGCACTCGGCGATGACCAGATCATCACGGATGGAGCCGCCGGGCTCGGCAATGTAGGTAGCGCCGCTCATGCGGGCACGCTGAATGTTGTCGGGGAAGGGGAAGAAGGCATCGGAGCCCAGCGCAACGCCGCTGATGGTATCCAGATAGGCGCGCTGCTCTTCCTTGGTGAAGGGCTCGGGACGCTGGGTGAAGTAGTTCTGCCACACGCCTTCGGCGCAGACATCCTCTTCGTTGTGGTTGATGTAGCCGTCGATCACGTTGTCGCGGTCGGGACGGCCCAGCTCGGGCTTGAAGGGCAGGTTCAGCACCTTGTCATGCTGGCGCAGCTGCCAGGTGTCGGCCTTGCCGCCTGCCAGACGGGTGCAGTGGATACGGCTCTGCTGACCGGCACCCACGCCGATGGCCTGACCATCCACCGCATAGCACACGGAGTTGGACTGGGTGTACTTGAGGGTGATGAGGGCCACGATCAGGTCGCGGACAGCGGATTCGGGCATATCCTTGTTGGCGGTGACCACGTTCTGGAGCAGCTCGCGATTGATCTCGAAATTGTTGCGGCCCTGCTCAAAGGTGATGCCGAACACCTGCTTGCGCTCGGCCAGGGAGGGCACGTAGTCGGGGTCGATCTGCACGATGTTGTAGTTGCCCTTGCGCTTGGTACGGAGGATCTCCAGCGCCTCGGGCTCGTAGCCGGGGGCGATCACGCCGTCGGAGACCTCGCGCTTGATCATCAGGGCGGTGGTCACGTCGCACACATCGCTGAGGGCGACCCAATCGCCGAAGGAGCACATACGGTCGGTGCCGCGGGCGCGGGCGTAGGCGCAGCCCAGGGGAGAATCGTCCAGACCATCAATGTCGTCCACGAAGCAGGCCTTCTTCAGCTTATCGCTCAGGGGCAGACCCACAGCCGCGGAGGTGGGGCTTACATGCTTGAAGGAGGCAGCAGCGGGCAGACCCAGCGCTTCCTTCAGCTCCTTGACCAGCTGCCAGGAGTTGAAAGCATCCAGAAAGTTGATAAAGCCGGGGCGACCGGACAGGATGGTAACAGGCAGGTCGGAGCCGTCGTGCATATAGATGCGGGCGGGCTTCTGGTTGGGGTTGCAGCCGTACTTCAGTTCAAACTCTTTCATGGTTGGCACACTCCTTAAGCATTCTTGTTCAGCATGCGGCTCTCGCTCTCGCCGGTGGCAAGGTCGGTATAACGCACGTAGAGGGAGATCTTGTTGTTCTCATCCAGCGCATTCCACACTTCGGTGGTGAAAGCGTCGATATCGTCGGGGATGGCCACACGCTCGGGCTCACCCTGGAAGGTGGGGATGGGGTTGCCGTCGCACACATAGGTGTGGATGAAGTGTCCCAGACCGCTCAGGCTGGGGTAGGAGAAGGTGTAGCGGTTGCAGGCGGTGCCCTCGGCATCGGCAGACTTGAGGATGCTCATCTCGTAGGTGAAATCGCCGTCGGCGAAGGTGAGCATACCGCTGATGCGGGGGGTCAGGTTGGGGGCATCGGGCTCGAATTCGCGGCTGGTGAGGGCTTCGGAGAAGCTCTTGCCGGCCTTCAGGCCCTCCCAGATGGTATCGGTCTGGTCGCCGTTGGTAACGATCAGCTTGTTTTCATGGTTGCGCAGGGCGGCGTAGATGATCAGGGAAGGATCCTCCACCTTGGAGGCATCGAAGGGCTCGGTGAAGATCGCGCCGTCCTTCTCGGTAAAGACGCGGTTGCGGCTGTTTGCGCTGCGACCCATGATGAAGTAGGCTACCGCGCTCTTTTTGCCATCGGCGGTCTTGCCGATCACGATGCCGCGGCCGGGGTAGGTGTTGCCTTCGAGGCGCTGTGCCATGGTCTGGATCTGATAGATGTTCATGTTACGCTTCCTCCTGTTCGATCTTGACGATGCGGCCCTCCACCCGGAGACGGCCTTGGCAGAAAAGTTTTACCGCTTCCGGAAGCAGCTTCCATTCCGCTTCTTCCATGATGCGTTTTTGCAGGGTTTCGGGGGTATCGCCCTCCTGTACGGCCACTGCCTTCTGGGCGATGATGGGGCCGCCGTCGCATTCCTCGCTGACGAAGTGCACCGTTGCGCCGGACAGCTTAACACCGTAACTCAGCGCGGCCTCGTGCACATGCAGGCCGTAGAAGCCCTTGCCGCAGAAGGACGGGATCAGTGCAGGGTGTACGTTGATGATGGCATTGGGGTAGGCGGTGGTCAGCTCTTCGGTGAAGATGACCATGCAGCCCGCCAGCACCACCAAATCGATGCTCAGCTCGTGCAGCTTGTCCACCAGTGCGACCGTCATGGCGCGGCTGTCGGGAAAGCTCTTGCGGGGCAGCACATAACCGGGGATGCCGGCGTTTGCCGCCCGCTCCAGCGCATATGCCCCCTCCTTGGAGGAGATGACTGCCGCCAGCCTGCCGCCGCCCAGTTCGCCGCGTTTTTCGGCATCGATGAGCGCCTGCAGGTTGGTGCCGCCGCCGGAGACCAGCACGGCGATGTTCTTCTGTTGCATGGGTTTGCCCTCTCTTTCTGTAGGCGGGTCAGCTGTCTCAGCAAATGGTGATGGGCTCTTCGGAGGCGACGATCTCGCCGATGAGGTAGGCATCCTCGCCGTTCTGCTTCAGGATCTGGATGGCCTTGTCGGCATCTTCCCTGCTGACGACGATGCTCATGCCAACGCCCATGTTGAAGGTGTTGTACATGTCGCGCTCGCTGATGTTGCCGGTCTTGGCGATCAGGTCGAAGATGGGCAGCACCTTAACGGAGGCCTTGTCGATCTTTGCGCCCAGACCCTCGGGGATGGAACGCGGAATGTTCTCGTAGAAGCCGCCGCCGGTAATGTGGCTGATGCCCTTGATCTTTACCTGCTCGTTGAGGGCAAGCACGGGCTTTACATAGATGCGGGTGGGGGTGAGCAAAGTCTCGCCCAGGCTCTTGCCGCCCAGCTCGGCCACGGGGCTGGTCAGGTCGGCGTTTTCCACGTCGAACACCTTGCGCACCAGAGAGAAGCCGTTGGAGTGCACGCCGGTGGAGGGCAGGGCGATGATCACATCGCCGGCCTGCATGGCCTTGTTGTCGATGATCTTGGACTTATCCACAACGCCGGTGCAGTAGCCAGCCACATCGTAGTCGTCCTCGGGCATCAGACCGGGATGCTCGGCAGTCTCGCCGCCGATCAGGGCAGCGCCGGACTGGACGCAGCCCTCTGCCACGCCGGATACGATCTGGGCGATCTTCTCGGGGTAGTTCTTGCCGCAGGCGATGTAGTCCAGGAAGAACAGGGGCTTTGCGCCGCAGCAGATAATATCGTTAACGCACATGGCCACCGCATCGATACCGATGGTATCGTGCTTGTCCATCAGCATAGCCAGCTTGACCTTGGTGCCGCAGCCGTCGGTGCCGCTTACCAGCACCGGCTGGGTGATGCCGGTCAGATCCAGCTCGAACAGGCCGCCGAAGCCGCCCACGTCGGAGCAAACGCCTGCGGTCATGGTGCGGGCGATGTGCTTTTTCATCAGTTCAACGGCTTTGTAGCCTGCGGTGATATCCACGCCGGCGGCGGCGTAGCTGTCGGATTTGGACTGGTTGTGCATGGTGTGGTTCCTCCTTCGTATATTGGGGGGAGACGGGAACAGGGGCGCTGCCCCTGCAACCCCGCCTAAGGGATTTCATCCCTCAGGAATCCCGTTGCTGCGTTCATTTCATGAACGCAGGGGGGTGGCAGTTGATGATTGGCTATCCCTTTGCGCCGCAAAGCGGGGCAATGTGCGGGTTTCCAAAGGGGCTCAGCCCCTTTGGCGGGTTCCAAGGGCAGCGCCCTTGGCGTTACTCCTTGCCGTTCCAGCAGTAGGTGCAGAGCTTGCAGGGCTCGATGCCGATGGCCTCGATGAGACCTTCGATGGACTGGAACTCCAGGGAAGCGAAGTGCATCTTTTCGCAGATGGCCTTGCGCAGCCTCTGACCGCGCTCGGTCTTGGCATCGCTGTACTCGTCGATGTACTTCATGCCCTCTTCGCCCTCCAGCTCCATGATCACCCTGCGGGCGATCAGCTCCATATCGTCGGTGGAGCGGGAGAAGTTGAGGTACTTGCAGCCGTACATGACGGGCGGGCAGGCGGAGCGGATGTGCACCGATTTTGCGCCGTTATCGTAGAGGAACTCGACGGTCTCCCGCAGCTGGGTGCCGCGGACGATGGAGTCGTCCACAAAGAGCAGGTTCTTGTCCTTGATGAGGGCATGAACGGGGATCTGCTTCATCTTGGCGACCCGGTTGCGCTCCTCCTGATGGGTGGGGGTAAAGCTGCGCGCCCAGGTGGGGGTGTATTTGATAAAGGCGCGGGCGAAATGCTTGCCGCTCTTGTTGGCGTAGCCGATGGCGTGGGGGGTGCCGGAATCGGGCACGCCGCCTACGTAGTCGATATCCTGCGCCACATCATTTTCCTTGTCGGTATCGGCCATGATGGCGCCGTTGCGGTAGCGCATCACCTCTACGTTAACGCCCTCGTAGGTGGAGGTGGGATAGCCGTAGTACGACCAGAGGAAGGAGCACATGCGCATCTCGGTGCCGGGCGGGTTGAGCTGCTTCATGCTGTCGGCGGTCAGCTCCACGATCTCGCCGGGGCCCAGCTCCTTTTCGTCCTCAAAGCCCAGCTTCTGGTAGGCGAAGGATTCGAAGGAGGCGCAGTAGCCGTCCTCGCTTTTGCCGATGACCACGGGGATGCGCCCCAGCCGGTCGCGGGCGGCGATAAGGGAGCCGTCATCTTTGAGGATCAGGATATTGGCGGTACCGTCGATCACATTCTGGGCAAAGCGGATGCCCTCCACAAAATTGCTCTTCTGGTTGATCATGGCGGCGACCAGTTCGGTGTTGTTGATGCGGCCGCCGGTCATGGCATCGAAATGCCCGCCGCTGAAGCTGAGGAAGTTGCGGATCAGCTCATCGGCGTTGTTGACCAGGCCCACGATGCTGATGGCATAGGTGCCAAGGTTGGAGCGGATCAGCAAAGGCTGGGGGTCCCAGTCGCTGATGCAGCCGATGGCGGAATTGCCGCGCATCTCGTCGAAAATATGCTCAAATTTGGTACGGAAGGGAGAATTGGAAATATTGTGGATCTCGCGCTGGAGACCGATCTCCGGATCCCAGGCCGCCATACCTGCCCGGCGGGTGCCAAGATGGGAGTGGTAGTCGGTACCGAAGAAAACATCGGAAATGGCGTTGCGCTTCAGGACTGCGCCGAAAAAGCCGCCCATATGGTCACGCTCCTTGCTGTTGTGTGAAACAAAAATTCCTTACCGGCTGTACTTTTCGCAGATGTCTGCATCCTTTTCCAGAACCACAGCGGCATCCTTGGCGCGCTTCTCGTCCAGCTTGCGGGCCAGATCCGCATCCTCCACGGCGATGATCTGGGCTGCCAGCAGAGCCGCATTCACGCCGCCGTTGATGGCTACCGTGGCTACCGGGATGCCCGGAGGCATCATCACGGTGGAGAGCAGGGCATCCATGCCGTCCAGCACGGAAGATTTGCAGGGGATACCGATCACCGGCAGGGTGGTGTTGGCGGCGATGGCGCCGGCCAGATGGGCAGCCATACCGGCTGCGGCAATGATGGCGCCGAAACCGTCTTTGCGGGCATTCAGCGCAAACTGACGGGCTTCTTCGGGGGTGCGGTGGGCGGAGAACACATGGGTCTCGCAGGGGACACCCAGGGTTTCCAGCATATTGACTGCTTTTTCTACAATAGGCAGGTCGCTGTCGCTGCCCATGATGATGCCGACTTTTTTCATGCTTGCATCTTCCTCCGGATCATTTCTTTTCTTGGCCGTTCAGCAACCCGAACATCCTGCGCCTGCACAGGCGGGATTTGGGGTGAAAACCCGAACATTCTCTCCAAAGCCGTGGTTTTCCTTTGCCATCCGGCACACCAAGCGTTTCCCCGATAGATTTTTATTCAAAAACCATCGGCTTGTTCAGTATATCACGAACATTCCAAAATGTAAACTTGATAACATTCGGAATGCAAACGGTTTCGCGCTATTTGTCGCATTTGGATACAAAGTCGCCAGATTGAACCCATACATTTTATCCCGTACCCTGTTTTTTTGCCGCCAAACGTGCTATACTGCCACTATATACAGCGAATGCCGTTGTTTTGCATGCGCTGACCACGAAAGGACGGATCCCGCATGCAAAAGAAATATGCTTTATTCGATTTTGACGGCACCCTGTGCAAGGGCGATTCCATCGTCCCTTTCTGCCGGTACGCCTGCAAGCGTAAGTTTTCCACCCGCCGCCGGCTGCTGGCGGGCATCGGCGCGGCCATCCGCTTCAAGCTGGGGCGCATCACCATCGAAGAAGCCAAGGGCGTCGCACTGGCATGGATGAAGGGGCGTTCCCTGCTGGAGATGCAGGATCTTGCCCGCCAGTTCTGCAACGATGTGCTGGTACCCCGTTTTTTCCCCGACGGCATCGCCGCCCTGCAGAAAGAAAAAGAAGAAGGCGCAGCCGTGCTGCTGATCACCGCCTCCCCCAGCTTCTATCTGGAGCCGATGAAGGAGATCCTCGGTGTTACGGATGTGATCGGCACCCGGATGGATGTGGATCCTTCCGGGCTGTACACCGGTCTGGTGGGCGACAACTGCCGGGGGCTGCAAAAACCGCTGCGGCTTGCCGAATACCTTGCCAGCAAGGGTGAACGACTGGATTACGATACCTCCGCCGCCTACGGCAACTCCAGCGGCGATATCCCCATGCTGCAGGTCTGCAGCCGCAAGGTGGCGGTAAACCCGGGCAAAAGAATGCGCAAGCTGCTTGCCCAGACCGAAAATGTGACTGTTGTGCGCTGGGGCGTTAAACCCGCCCCCAAGGCCTGACCCCCCACAGGAGGTGTTTCCATGCCCATGGCTCCCGATTTTTCCAAAGCCGATCAGGTGATCCGTCAAGCATTGGCGGATGAAGCCTTTACTGCCGCCAACCTGCTGGTGGGCAAAGGCGACCGGGTGTTGTTCCGGCGCGCCTACGGGCGGCTCTCCATGGAGGACGACGCCCCCATGACCAACGAGCATACCCGGTACGATCTGGCCTCCATTACCAAACCGCTGGTGATCGGCATGCTTTCGCTGCGTGCCATGGAAGCGGGCAAGATGTGCCTGTGGGACAAGCTGGGTACCTTTGTGGACGCACCCGCAGACAAGCAGGACATTACCATTGGGCAGATCCTGACCCATACCGCCGGTTTTTCCACCGGGCTGCACCTGTGGGAGATCTGCAAGGATCCCTCCCAGACTGCGGAGCTGCTGCTGCGCACCCCGCTGCGCTACCGCCCCGGCAGGGGGCAGCAGTACTGCTGCGCAGGTTACATTCTGCTGGGGCTGCTGCTGGAGTGCCTCTACGATATGCCGCTGGACGAGCTGGCCAAGCAGGAGGTCTTCTGGCCCCTGCGCATGCAGAAAACCGGTTATCTGCCCGAACCCGGCAACATCGCCGCCACCGAGATGCAGGACGACGGCGAGTGCCTCTGCGGTGTGGTGCATGATGAAAACGCCCGTTTTCTGGGCGGCGTCAGCGGCAATGCGGGCGTGTTTTCCACCATGGATGATCTGGCGCTGTTTTTGCAGATGCTCGCTGCCAAGGGCAGTCTGCCCGACGGCTCCCGCTACCTGAGCAGCGCGGCTGTGCGCCTGAGCATGCAGAACCATACCCCCGGCATGCCGCAGGGGCGTGGCGTGGGCTTTTGCTTGCCCGGACTGGAAAACGGCTACACCGGCGACCTGTTCCCCGCCCAAACCGTCGGGCACAGTGGCTTTACGGGCACCAGCATCACACTGGAGCCGGAAAGCGGGCTGTACATCGTACTGCTGACCAACCGGGTCTGCCCCTCCCGGGACAGCACCGGGATCTATCGGGTGCGCAGGCTCTTGCACAATGCGGTATATGCGGTGGCGGGAGAATAAGGAACATTTGATGAAGGAGTTTTTGTGATGGATCAGATCGTTGATCAGCGGGATTTTGACTTGCTGGCGGGCGACCGCTACACTTTTTCGGTGCTGAGCCGGGTGCTGCACTACCCCTGCAATGCGGTATACACCGACCACGAGCGGCTCATCCTTTGCCACACCACAAACCCCTACCCCGTCTGGCTCTGGACCCCGGACGACCTGACGGAGACGGACTGCACCCGGGCATGGCAGCTGGCGCAGGAGACCTGCCCCTTTGGGCGAGGCTTCCGCTACAATATGAAATACGAGCTGGCGGATGCCATGATCCGTCTGGCAAAGGAGACAGGGCTCAAACTGGAGATCGTTACCAATATGTTCGCCTACGACTGTCCCGAAGCCATCGCCCCCGCCGTTCCCACAGAAGGACGGCTATACCGCTGCACCATGGACGATCTGGAGGAAGCCGCCCGGCTGATCGACAGCTTCCACGAGGATATTGCACAGGACAGAAGCAGCATGGAGCATTGCCGCGAGGTGGCGGCGCAGCGCATTGAAAACGGCGGTTTCTTTCTGTGGAAGAACGGGCAGGATGAGACCGTTGCCTGCTGCTCGCTGAACGCCGAGGACGGGCTGGGCTGTGTGGGCAGTGTGTATACCAAGCCGGAGCATCGCAGGCGGCATTATGCCCAGCACCTGGTGTATCAGGTAACCAATCTGGCGGCAGAGCAGGGACTGATGCCCATGCTCTATACCGATGCGGATTATGCCGCCTCCAACGCCTGCTACGAGAAGATCGGGTACATCCTGCGGGGCAAGCTCTGCACCGTTGCGGCAAAGAAATAAAAGGATACGAAAAGAACCGCCGTTCGGCAGCCGGGCTGCTGTGCGGCGGTTCTTTATTTGGTTGTAACGCTTTTGCAGCTTGCTTTACCCTGTGATGCTGCGGATCTCCTTCTCCAGATTGCGGTAGAAGGCGGCAATATGGATGCCGTCCGCCAGCCCATGGTGGACAAGCAAAGACACCGGCAGCTGCATTCTGCCCCGGTGATCCGCTTCGAACCTGCCCCAGGTGATCCTCGGGTTGGATTCGTCCCCGCCCGCAACGGGCTGGATCAACGCTGTGTAATGGAGCCACGGCAGGGTGGAGATGAAGTACATGCTCTCCACATCCTCATCCTCTTCGATGCTGCCGTTTTGGCGGCACTGTGCCCGCACCGCTTCGGCATACGGGATGTACTCCTCCAGCGGCAGTTGGTGGTGCAGGGTGCAGTAGCAATAGGCTCCATTCTCCAGCAGCTCTGTATGGGAGGTGGGGCATGCGCTGTACTCGAACACCTTGCCGCCGCGGATGCGCCGGCGCAGCTCCGGGACACCGTCGGCGGCAAGGGCGGCGATGTGGAGAAATGTCAGATAGAAGGAATAGCCCCTGTCTTTACAGAAGCGCACCAATTCTGTTACATCCACATGGTTGGTTACGCCCACATAGGGGTACGGTAAAGAAGAGAAGTATTCCAGATGCTTGCGGCGGGGATCTTTTTCCAGATCGATCTCGATACAGCTCATGGGCAGCCCTCCGGGATCCTGAAGGATCGTTTGTGCTTTGATTATACCCCTGTCCTGTAAAGTGGGCAAGCCATGCAGACCACTGCATGCAGGAAGGCGCCCCTTGACCCGTGGTCTCCGAAACGGTTGCCCATACAAAAAACTGTGCCGGACACAGCCGCAGCAGGCTTGTCCGGCACAGGGTCTCTGTTTACAGCTTGGCTACATCCGCATCGGTGATGATGTGGAAGCCCGCATCGGTAAGAGCGGTCTCGGCGGCTGCGTTATCCGCCACGCGAACCACCACGTAGGCGTGCTTTTCGGTGCGGGTGAGGAAGGCGTAGAGGTATTCCATGTTGATGTTCGCCTTATCCAGCACATCCAGCGCCCCGGACAGCTTGCCGGGGGCATCGCCGATCTTGACGCCCACCACATCGATGTTCTTGATAATGTAGCCCAGATCGTCCAGCGCCTTGGTGGCGGCTTCGTTGTTGTTGACGATCAGACGGAGAATGCCGAACTCCTGCGTATCGGCAATGGACAGGGCACGGATATCCACATTGGCGGCAGCCAGCGCTTCGGTGATCTGCACCAGCGCGCCCTGCTTGTTTTCCACGAAAACGGTCAATTGGTTAATGGCCATGGTTCATGCTCCTTTCCTCGGCATCAGAACAGTTTGCGCTTGTCGATCACACGGACGGCCTTGCCTTCGCTGCGAACGATGCTCTTGGGCGATACCAGATGCACCGCGGGGTTGATGCCCAGCATGGTCTTCATAGCGGCAGCCAGAGACTTCTCCATGGCGGTGATGCTGCCAACGGTGTCGGTGAACTGCTCGGGATTCAGCTCCACGTTTACGTCGAAGGTGTCGTTGTTGTTTACGCGATCCAGCACGATCTGGTAGTTGGGGCTGTAGCCCTCCTTGAGCAGAACCGTCTCGATCTGGCTGGGGAACACGTTTACGCCGCGGATAATGAGCATATCGTCGCTGCGGCCCATGGGCTTGGACATTTTGATGTGGGTGCGCCCGCAGCTGCAGGGCTTGCGGGAAAGCACACAGATGTCGCGGGTACGGTAGCGCAGCAGGGGGAAGGCTTCCTTATCCAGACTGGTGAAGACCAGCTCTCCCTTGCTGCCCTCAGGCAGCACCTCGCCGGTATCGGGGTCGATGATCTCGGCGTAGAAGTGGTCTTCATTGATGTGCATGCCCTTTTGCTCGCTGCACTCAAAAGCCACACCGGGGCCGGAGGTCTCGGTGAGACCGTAGATATCGTATGCCTTGATGCCCAACGCATCCTGAATGCTCCGCCGCATTTCCTCCGTCCAGGGCTCCGCGCCGAAAATACCGGCTTTGAGCTTGTTATCCTCGGGTTTGTAGCCCATTTCCCGCAGACTTTCGGCAAGGTATGCCGCATAGGAGGGGGTACAGCAGAGAAGGGTAGCGCCCAGATCCATCATAAACTGGATCTGCCGCTCGGTATTGCCGGAGGACATGGGCAGCGTAAGGCAGCCCACCTTATGGGAGCCGCCATGCAGACCGGAGCCACCGGTGAACAGACCATAACCGTAGGCAACCTGACACACATCTTCATCAGTGCATCCGGTAGCCATGATCGCACGTGCGCAGCAGTCTTCCCACAGATCCACGTCGTGCTGGGTGTAGAAAGCCACCACACGGCGGCCGGTGGTGCCGGAAGTGGAGTGGATGCGGACGCAATCCTTCTGGGGAACCGCCAAAAGACCGGTGGGATAGGCATCCCGCAGATCGGCCTTGGTCAGGAAGGGCAGCTTGGCAATATCTTCGATGCCCTTGATATCTTCGGGCTTTACGCCTTTTTCGTCCATCAGGGCGCGGTAGTAGGGTACATGATCGTATACATGCCTGACCTGCTTGACCAGCTTTTCGGATTGGAGCTTTTTGATCTCCTCAACGGGCATGGTCTCGATCTCAGGCTGGTAGTATCGTTGTTCCATTGGTGCTCGCCTCAGTTCTGTTGTAATTGCGGGGGAGGCAGTGCAGCCTCAGGAACGGTAACCCAGCTCGAAGGCACGCTTGTTCATTTCAACAAACTTGGGCTTGACCGCCTTTTCGATGGCAGCAATCCAGCGCTCATAGGGAATATCCACATATTTGGCAAAGCGTCCCATCAGTACGATGTTGACCGCCTTGGAAGAGCCTGCCTCCACCGCAGGGGTGAGGGCATCGAAATCGTCAATGTTGAGCCCCTTCTGCTTCAGTTCGTCCAGCACATCGGTGGGATAGGTGGCTGCGCCGATGATCACGGGCATGGGGTCGATCTCCTGGGTGTTGACAACCATCTGTCCGTCGGTCTTGAGGAAGGCAGCATAGCGCGCCGCTTCCAGCTTTTCGAAAGAAATAATGTAATCGGCTTCGCCCTCGGTGACGATGGGAGAGTACACCTTATCGCCGTAGCGTACATAGGTGACCACAGAACCGCCGCGCTGGCTCATGCCGTGTACTTCGCTAACCTTTACGTCGTAGCCTTCATCCACCAGCAGCTGTCCCAGCAGCTTGGAGGCCAGCAGACTGCCCTGTCCGCCAACGCCGACGATCATAATGCTTGTAGTCTTCATTACTGCTTCTCCTCCTTACTCGCTGATGGCGTCAAACGCGCACAGCTGCTTGCATACGCCGCAGCCCACGCACAGGGTGGCATCGATACGCGCCTTGCCGCCGTGCATGCTGATGGCGGGGCAGCCAAGGCTCATGCAGCGCTTGCAGCTCTTGCACTTGTCCGGATCGATCACCAAAGCGGGCTTGGTCTTGA
The DNA here is from genome assembly GCA_017516765.1 of Clostridia bacterium. Taxonomy (GTDB): domain Bacteria; phylum Bacillota; class Clostridia; order Christensenellales; family Aristaeellaceae; genus Limiplasma. The sequence goes on from JAFXBE010000005.1 coordinate 40,096, forward strand.
CAGATTTGAGCAGCACGCAGGGGCGACGGGAGATGATCACGGAGGGTTCCCGGGCAGCAAGTTCTTCCTTGATGGCGGTCTCGCAGGCCTTCAGGTCGTAGGGATCCACCACGCGTACGCGGGCGATGCCCAGCGCACGGCAGAGGGCTTCCAGATCCACCTTGGCGGCGGGATCGCCCTTGATGTTGTAGCCGGTGGTAGGGTTCTGCTGGTGACCGGTCATGCCGGTGATGGAGTTGTCCAGAATGATGACGGTGGAATTGGTGGCATTGTAAGCCACATTGACCAGACCCGTCATACCGGAATGCATGAAGGTGGAGTCGCCGATCACGGCAACGGTCTTGCCCTCGGCTTCCTCGCCGCGCGCCTTGTTGAAGCCGTGCAGACCGGAGATGGAAGCGCCCATGCACAGGGTGGAATCCAGCGCGTTCAGCGGGGGCACGGCGCCAAGGGTGTAGCAGCCGATATCGCCCAGAACGGTGATCTTGTTCTTGGCAAGGGTGTAGAACATGCCGCGGTGGGGGCAGCCGGCGCACATCATGGGCGGACGGCCGGGCACGGCGGAATCCGCACTGATGCTGGCGGGTGCTTCCAGACCGAAGGCGGCGGCGATGGTCTGCTGGGAGAACTCGCCGATGGGGCTGAACAGCTCCTTGCCGGTCACCTCAATGCCCAGAGAGCGGACGAAGTTCTCGATCACGGGATCCAGCTCTTCGATCACATACAGCTTTTCCACCTTGGCGGCAAAGTCGCGGATCAGCTTTTCGGGCAGGGGGTTGGGCATACCGATCTTGAGGATGCTGGCCTTATCCCCCATCACTTCCTTCACATACAGATAGGAACAGCCGGAGGTGATGATGCCGATCTTGCCGTCGGCAGCCATTTCCACGGTGTTGTAGATGCAGTCGTTGGCGGCCTCGGCGAGGGCGGCGGTGCGGTCCTCCACCACGGGGTGACGCTTCTTGGCGTTGCCGGGCATCATGATGTACTTGCCGGGGTTCTTTTCGTAGGGCTTAACATCGGCGGCTTCCCGCTCGCCCAGCTCTACGATGCTCTGGCTGTGGGCAATGCGGGTGCACATGCGCAGCAGCACGGGGGTATCGTACTTTTCGGACAGTTCAAAGGCGCTCCTGGCAAAGGCATAGGCCTCGGCAGAATCGGCAGGCTCCAGCATGGGCACCTTGGCAGCGATGGCGTAGTGACGGCTGTCCTGCTCGTTCTGGGAGGAGTGCATGGCGGGGTCGTCTGCCACGCAGACCACCATACCGCCGTTCACGCCGGTGTAGGACAGGGTGAACAGGGGGTCGGCAGCAACGTTGAGACCCACGTGCTTCATGGCGCAGGTGGAGCGCATGCCCGCAAGGGATGCGCCGAAGGCTACCTCCATGGCCACCTTTTCGTTGGGCGCCCACTCGGTGTGAATATCATCATTCATGGCGAGGAATTCCGTGATCTCGGTGGAAGGAGTGCCGGGGTAACTGGAGGCCAGCCCCAGACCGCCGTGGTACAGACCCATGGCAACCGCCTGATTGCCGATCAAAAGCTTTTTCATAATGAAGATTCCTTTCGGGGGAGAGTCGGGTGGGACGGAATGCGGGGCTCTGCCCTACACCCCGGCAGGGCGGTGACCGCCCCGCACCCGCAGATATGACTTTTATTGATGTAACCGTTTTGCAGGCAGGAGGTTACTGTGTAACTGCCTTCCCTCTGCGCCCATGGAATGGGCGCAGCGTGCGGGGTGCAGGGGCCTCAGACCCCTGCCGGGTGTGGGCGGAGCCCACAAACCCCTCTTTTATGCGTTGTTCTGGGAAGCCACCAGACCCTCGCCGCCGTACATTTTGCGCAGCTTGGGCTTTTCGATCTTGCCGGTGGGGTTGCGGGGCACGTCTGCAAAGATGATCTTGCGGGGGCGCTTGTAGCGGGGCAGAGTCTTGCAGAATTCGTTGATCTCTTCTTCGGTGCATTCCACATCGGGATGCAGTTGAATGATGGCGGTGGCGATCTCGCCCAGACGGGGGTCGGGCAGACCGATCACGGCCACGTCCCAGATCTTGGGGTTGGAGGCAAGGAAGTCTTCGATCTGCACCGGGTAGAGGTTCTCGCCGCCGGTGATGATCACATCCTTCTTGCGGTCTACCAGATAGATGAAGCCGTCTTCATCCTGCATGGCCATGTCGCCGGTGTAGAGCCAGCCGTCCTTGAGGGTATCGGCGGTGGCGGCGGGATCGTTGTAGTAGCAGGTCATTACGCCGGGGCCTTTGAGGATCAGCTCGCCCACATCGCCCTGCGCCACTTCCACGCCCTCGGGGGTGACGATCTTCGTCTCCCAGCCGTAGCCGGGCACACCGATCGCGCCCACCTTGTGCACGTTTTCCACGCCGAGGTGCACCGCGCCGGGGCCGATGGACTCGCTCAGGCCGTAGTTGGTGTCGTATTCCTGATTGGGGAAATACTCCAGCCAGCGGCGGATCAGGCTCTTGGGCACGGGCTGCGCGCCGATGTGCATCAGACGCCACTGGGACAGCTCGTAGTCTTCCAGCTTCAGCTCGCCGCGGTCCAGGGCAGCGAGGATATCCTGCGCCCACGGCACCAGCAGCCATACGATGGTGCACTTTTCTTCGCTGGCGGCCTTGAGGATGGTCTCGGGACGGGTGCCCTTGAGAATGACCGCCTTGGAGCCTGCCAGCAGGCTGCCGAACCAGTGCATCTTTGCGCCGGTATGGTACAGGGGCGGGATGCACAGGAAGCAGTCGCTGCGGCTCTGGCTGTGGTGCGCCTGCTCTACCTTGCAGGAATGCAGCAGGCTGCGGTGCTTATGCAGGATCGCCTTGGGAAAGCCCGTGGTGCCGGAGGAAAAATAGATGGCGGCATCATCGTTCTCGTTAAGCCCGCAGCCCGCGTATACACCGGAGCATTCGGAGGTAAGATCGTTGTAATCGTCGGCAAAAGCGGGGCAGCCTGCGCCCAGATAGATGAGCATACGGTTGCGGCCCAGCTTGTCGGCAATGCTCTCCACACGGCCGATGAATTCCGGACCGAAGATCAGGGCGTCCGCCTCTGCCAGATTCATGCAGTACTCGATCTCGCTGGAGGCATAGCGGAAGTTGAGGGGAACCGCCAGCGCGCCGGTCTTGAGGATGCCGAAATAGATGGGGAGCCAGTCGATGCAGTTCATCAGCAGGATGGCGACCTTCTTGCCCTTTCCGATGCCGTTCTGGGTGAGCATATTGGCAAGGCGGTTGGCTTTTTCGTTAAACACGCCCCAGGTGATCTCGCGGCGGTAATGGCGTACCTTGGGGGTGGGTTCTACCAGTTCAAACTCCTGCCACGTGGTGCGGCGGGTCTCGGGCTGGTCGGGGTTGATCTCCACCAGCGCAGTCTCGTTGGTGTAGAGAGAAGCATTGCGCTCCAGCAAGTCGATAATGGTCATGTGCATGTTCCTTTTCTGTTGTATTTGTGTAATATACACAGATATCAGCACATGCAACTTTACTACTCCGGGCATGGAATGTCAATTCACCAGAAGGGAGAAACAGTCCCGTGTACAAAAGGAGAACAAAGCATATGCCATACCGGTTGCGGCAGATTCTTCCTCCATCCCGGGGATGACAGGCGGACAAATCTGTGCTATATTGGATAGCAACAGAACAAGGACAGTTCCCATCATATTCACACCCAAAGGAGGATCTCCGGATGAACAAACTTTTCCGTCTTACAGCGGTGGCGCTGGTCTGCGCTCTGCTGCTGAGCCTTGCCCCCGCCGCCCTTGCCGACACCTGCTACGAGTCTCTCAAGAACACCTTCAGTATTGAAGAAAACGGCGACTTTGCCTTTTTGGGACCCGTGATGCTTCTGAACGACGAGACCCTGACCAGCGAAGAAGTTAACGGCGTATTCTTCCATGTTTTCTTCACCGATGGCTACGCAACGCTGGTAGGTCGCAATGCCGACGGTCAGCCTGAGGTGAGCGTATGGATCGAGCCGGATCCCGGCGAGCTGATGCTGGCCTGCGTACAGGTGGCTGCCAGCTATGAAGTGCTGTGCACCAGTCTGGATCAGTGCGACAAGCTGACGCTGATCATGGAGCTGGGCGAAGAGGTGGGCAACATCAGCATCGCCAGCCCAGAGGATGCACAGGCTTTCCTGATGCTGATCCAGTCCGAGCTGGGCGGCGATGATGTGGTGGCTGTGCCCCTGCCCGAGCAGGAAGAGGTACCTGCCGCCTGACAGAACCGGATACGCAAACAAAAAGCCCGGCGGGTTTTGTCCCGCCGGGCTTTGTGATGCTCCGATGATTATTCCAGACCGCAGTTCTGCCGCCACAACGCAAGCTGCTGCTGCAGATAGCCGTAGGTTAGATCGTACCCGAAACCGCTGAGCCCCACCGGATCGTAACTGACAGACATGGGCAGATACAGCATCACGCTGTCTGCATCGCCCACGTGGATCCACTCGCCGGGCTGGCTGGGTTCTCCCCAGCCGTCCTGCACAAGGCGGGCGCAGTCGGCAGCCACGTAGACCTCCTGACTGTGCACCTCCACCCCTGCGGCGGGATTCAGGTTCAGGATCACGCAGATCATCTGATCCTGCAGAATGATGTTCGCCTGCCCGATCAGATAACAGTTGCTGGCGCAGACATCCACCGCCATCACGCCTTGGGTGCGCAAAGCATTCAGATCCAGCATGGTGCCCATGTACCAGTCCTGCCCCAGCGCGGGATCGTAATCGTAAAGATGCACGCCGTAGGTGCAGGCACCGTTGCTGCGCAGACGGGACTGCTGCTGCAGAAAGGGCATGGCATAGACCATATCCCCCACGTACAGGGTTACCAGATAGGGCACCCCATAGTTGCCCACATAGGGCAGATAGACCGTGCCACTGCTGAACAGACCGGTCTGCAGACCGTAGTCCTTGTCGAACACCAGCAGCTGGGTATCCATCTGGGTAAGGGAGAGGCGAACGGGCTGGGTCTCCCCCTGCGGGATCTGCTTGACCACCTCCAGCCCCTGCGCCGGTGCGGACAGGTACTGCTGCACATAGTCGTTCTGATTGAGGCGGCTCATGTCGAGCCCATCCACATTCAGGGTAAAGATGCCGTCGGTTGCCTGCGCAGAAGGCAAAAGAAGCGAAAAACAAAGCAATACACACAGAAGAAGGATCTTTTTCTTCATGAGCATGGTCTCCTTTGTGCAGGAAAATTCTCTTTTTCTCCCTGCACCCATCATAACGATTTAGTCTATCATTTCCATGCCGCGCTGTAAAGCGTTACAGAGGTTTCCGTGAACATCTTTTTTCTTGCCGGACATTGCTTTTCCCTTCTCCGCCCCCGGGCAGCGCGCAGCAAAAGTGAAAAACTCGTAACATATCTGTAATACTATTTACTTCTCCGACACTTTTTGATATACTTAGGCAGCAATGAAAAGCAAGCATACAGGAAACCGTCAAAGCCATAAAACAAAGGTTTTTTCTGTATGACCCCACTTTGGGACAACCGTCGTTTTTCCACCACACAGGAGGTACCGTAAAATGAAACGTTTTTGTCACAAACAGCGTTGGATCGCCCTGCTGACTGCCCTGCTGATGCTGATCGGCTCTGCGGCAGCAGAAACCTACAGCACGCTGGAATACGGCGACCGGGGCGAGGAAGTGCTCCGGCTGCAGCTGGCGCTTGAGGAACTGGGCTACGATCCTGACGGTACCGACGGCAAATTCGGGCGAAGCACAGAATACGCCCTTATGGTTTACCAGTCCGCCAACGGGCTGAAACCGGACGGCAAGGCCGGACACCAGACGCTGAGCAAGATGTACGACGGCAAAAGCGTAGCGGCAGACGGTTCCCTCAAGAGCGTCACAAGCACCGGCGCGGCAGGGGGCAGCTCATCCGGCAGCGCTTCCTCGGGCAGCGTTTCTTCCGATCATACCACCGGCAATACCGCGGGCAGCGGCTCGGGCGACGCTGCGCTGGACAGCCTGATCGCCAACGCGGGCACCAGCCGCAACCCCAACACCATCAAATACGGCGACTACGGCAGCCGGGTCACCGAGCTGCAGACCCTGCTGACCGGGCTGGGCTACAGCGTGGGCGGCATCGACGGCAGCTTCGGCACGGGCACGCTTCGGGCGCTGGTACAGTTCCAGAAGGATCACAACCTTTCCCCCGACGGTCTGTGCGGCACCAAAACCATGGCGTTGATCCGCGAAAAGGCATCCCAGAACACCACGGACAAACCCACCGCACCCGATACAGGGGATAACACCGGCGATACCGGAAACACTTCCGGCAGCACGGGCAGTACCACCGGGAACACCACCGGCGATACCGGCAGCGCAAGCAGCAAAACCCTGCAATACGGCGACAGCGGCAGCCGGGTCACCGAGCTGCAGAGCATGCTCATCCGTCTGGGGTATGATCCCGCAGGTGCGGACGGCAAGTTCGGCACCGGTACGCTGCGGGCGCTGGTACAGTTTCAGAAGGATAACAAGCTCTCCCCCGACGGTCTGTGCGGCACCAAAACCATGGCCGTGCTGAAGCAGAAGATCGCTGCACTGGACAGCGGCACAAACAGCGGCAGCAGCAGCGGCAATACAGGCGCTTCCGGAAGCGGCAGCACAGGCAGTACGGGCAGTACGGGCAGCACAACAAACGGCGTGCCCACCGGGCTGAACCGCACCCTGCGCAGCGGCTATTCCGGACAGGATGTGCTCACCGTACAGCGGCGGCTCAAAGAGCTGGGCTACTATACCGGTACGCTGGACGGCGTATACGGCAAGGGAAGCATTTCTGCCGTGCAGGCCTTCCAGCGCAACAACAAACTGACTGCCGACGGTCTGGCGGGAAAATCCACCTTCAAGGCGTTGTTTTCTGCCAATGCCATTTCCGCAAGCGGAAAACCGCTGGGCGGTACAACCGGCGAAAGCACGGGCAATGCCGGCAGCACAGGCAGCAGCACAGGCAGCACGCTGACGACCCTGGGTTATGGATCCAAGGGCGACGGGGTGCGCAAGCTGCAAAAGGCGCTGAAGGATCTGAACTACAGCATTACAGTGGACGGCGACTTCGGCAAAGCCACCAAGACTGCCGTAAGCCAGTTCCAGAAATGCAACGGGCTTGCCGAAAGCGGCGCAGCCGACCCCACCACCCTTGCACTGCTCTACAGCGGCAAGGCCAAGCCCTATGATGCCGCCCTGATCCAGGGCAGCACCACCGGATCCGGCAGTACCACCGGGAGCACCGGCAGCAGCTATACCGCCCTCAGTCAGGGTTCCAAGGGCGATGGGGTGCGCAAGCTGCAAAAGGCGTTGAAGGATCTGAACTACAGCGTATCCGTGGACGGCGACTTCGGCGCAGGTACCAAAACTGCCGTGACCCATTTCCAGAAATGCAACGGGCTGGTGGAAACCGGAACCGCCGATCCCACCACCCAGATGCTGCTCTACAGCGGCAAGGCCAAGCCCTATGATGCTTCCCTGATCCAGGGCAGCACCGGCAGCGGCAGTACCGACAGCGGTTCTGCCTCCGGTTCCACGGGCAGCAACACCGGCAGCGGTTCTGCCTCCGGTTCTACAGGCAGCGGCAGCAGCGACACCGTCGGGAACACCGGCTACACCACCCTGAGCTACGGCGCAAAGGGCGACAGTGTGCGCCAGCTGCAAAAAGCCCTGAAGAATCTCAAATACAGCGTAAGCTCTGACGGCGATTACGGCGCACTGACCAAGATGGCGGTTACCGCCTTCCAGAAGTGCAACGGGCTTTCCCCCACCGGCACCGCCGACCCCACCACCCAGACGTTGCTCTACAGCGGTAAGGGCAAACCTTACGATCCCGTTACCTCCGGCGATGCCAGCGCACTGCCCGACGGTGCGGGACAGGCCTCCGGCCCCAGCGCAAGCAGCGTGAAACTGCTGCACTGGTTCAACGACATCAAGCCCACCATCCGCAGCGGGCAGACGATCACGGTCTTCGATCCCGCCACCAATCTGCAGTGGACCATCCGCTTCTACAGCCTTGGCCGCCATGCGGACAGCGAGCCTTTGACCGCGCTGGATACCCAGATCATGTACAAGGCTTTCGGCTACAAGAACACCTGGACGCCCAAGCCGGTCTATGTAAAGCTGCCCAGCGGCACATGGACGCTGGCGACCATGCACAACGTGCCCCATCTTTCCGGCTCCATCAAGGACAACGACTTTGACGGGCACCTGTGCATCCACTTCCTGCGGGATATGGAGGAGTGCTCCAAAAACGACCCCAACTACGGCGTGCAGAACCAGAAGGCGCTGCGCAAGAAGTGGCAGGAAATGACCGGTCAGGTCGTGGACTGATCCGGTTCCAAAACAGCAAAACAGAGAAACGCCCCGGAAAAATCCGGGGCGTTTCAGCTCGTCAAAAAACACGCCTGCGGCGGCTTTTTTGACGACTTTTGCACCGTTTGCCTAGGAGCCTACGGCTCCCCGGGCGGCAAACGGCGATAGGAACCCCTTGCTACGCAAGGGTTCCGAAACCACCGTAC
>JAFXBE010000006.1 GCA_017516765.1 Clostridia bacterium
AGGGCGCGGGCTCCTTTGGATCGTCCGACGGCGTTGGTGTCGGAGTAGGTGTGGGCGTCGGTGTGGGCGTAGGCGTAGGCGTAGGTGTCGGCGTCGGCGTGGGTGTCGGCGTCGGCGTAGGCGTCGGCGTGGGCGTCGGCTTCACCAAATCATAATAATGCGTCACCACATACTCACCCGGCTGAGTGGGATCCACCGCATCCACCACCCTGCCATCCAGCGTGATGACCGTGTGCTGGTAGTAATACGGCGTATCCTCCTGCCGGGGGAAGGTATCGGTGATGGTGGTGTAATCGGTCTTGGTAAACTCCGGCTTGTAATAGCCGCCGGTGCTCTTGACCGGGCCTTCGTAATCGCAGATGATCTTTTCCACATCTGTGGGTGTTTTCAGATCCTCCCCCGTGGGGATGGAGACCCAGTTCACTTGCACGGAGGAAAGGGCGTAGATGGCCTCGGGGATGGGGAAATCCGCCTCGTTGGAATGGATGCCCTCGCTGGTCTCGATGCTGTAGTTCAGGTGGGTGGGCTGGTTGAGCGGCACACCGCTGTGGATGCCCTCGCCCCGGTCGGCCTTGTCGTTCAGGTTGACCAGATAGGTATAGCTGTACCGGCCCTTGATGACCGGATCCTCCTTGGGGTTCCACTGGATGTGCTCCTCCCGGGTGGTGAATTCATCATCGCTGAGGAGGTCGTTATCGTACTCCAGCGTGCTTTCGATGTAGTGCACCACATCGCCCATGGGGTCGTCGATCATGGCGAGGATGTTGCACTTCACATCCTCTATGGCGCTTTCCAGCGCCAGTTCATCCTCCGCAAAGAGGAAGCGGCCGTTGGGAGCTGCCATCTCCACCAGTTCCTGGCTGCGGTGGGTAAAGCCGATGGTGAACACCGTTCCCCCATCCTCCTTGAAGCCCTTGAACTGGGTGTTGTCGGTGGGGTACAGCGGCTCATACTGCTCTGTGGATACGCCGTCCGTCAGAATGACGAAAAACTTCTGGGTGGCCTCGTTATCGCTGAAATGCTCCAGCGCAGCCAGCGTACCGGTGCGCAGGGGCGTCCAGCAGACGGGCTTCCAGGAGGTGAAGGTATCGTAATCCTTGGTGGAGGGGGTCTTCACCGTGCCGCGCAGCAGGCTCTGGGAAAAGCCCGCATAGGTGATGAGGGTATTCTCCGGCAGGCCGTCGGTCAGGTTGCGGATGGCCTCATGGGCATAATCGATGCGGGGCTCCCGGTACACCTTGTTGCTGCCCTCGTAGTAGAAGCAGCGGTCGCCGTAGTCGGTCTCCTCCATGTGGTGGCAGCAGCTTTCGGTATGGGTGTGGCTGCAGGAGCATTTCTTTTTGTAGCGCAGCCCGTCCGGGCCGGTGATGCAGGTGCGTTTGTGCCAGGTGTTGCAGTAAGTAGCCGTGTTGGTGCATTGTTCGGTAAAGCAGGCGGCGGTATGGCTCTCCTTGCCGCAATCCGGGTTCAGCATGCAGGCATCGCTGTGCAGATGGTCGCCCTCGCCGTGAGCGGGGTCTGTGCACCAGGTCATGGAGCCGGACAGATCCAGCAGGATGACCATTTCGATCTGCCGCTTGTGGATCTCATCCGCATGAATGTTGGCGCTGACCGTGACCTCCCACTCCTCCGGGCCTACACGCTCCGCCTGCTTGTGCAGAACGATCTTGCCGTTTTCATAGCTGAGATCCTCCGGCTTCAGGGGGTCGCCCGCCGCCCTGGCAGCAGGCAGGGGCAGCTGCCCAAAGAGCAGCGACAGCGCAGCCGCCAGAGAAAGCAGGCGGCAAAAAAGATGCTTTGTTGAGGCTTTCACGCTTATTCCTCCGTATCGGTAAGCAGCAAAATGGGTACAGCAAAAAAAGGGAAAACTTTCTATACTCATTGTAGCATACAGAAGCGGCATATGCCAATTTTCGCTGGATTTGTTTGGAATTGTCATGATTTTTTCGCCCGGGGCGGCAGCATGGCGAGCCCGGCAGAATTCAAGTGTGTTGAAAGCAAGAAAACAGGACGCTTTTCCATAAAGCGCCATTGGATTGTGCAAAATCATTTATTACAGAATCATTACTTTTTTTACACAAGCGGCAGGGGGCCTGCCATGGGATGCTGCCGGGGTGGCTTGCCCCTTCCCGGCAGCCTCACCCGCTGCGCGGGAGCTCCCTTCTTCGGAAGGAGCCTTCCATATGGGCTGTTTCCCGGCATACGGGAATCTCCCGACCCGGGGCAGAAATCCACCGTCCCTCACGCCTTGCAAATACCCCTACCATCAGGCTACGCCTGCCGGCTTCCTCCCCCGCTGGGGGAAGAAGCCTTTTTGTTGGCTGTTTTTCATGTTGCCCCCACGCCTTGCAAATACCCCTACCATCAGTCAGGCTACGCCTGCCAGCTTCCTCCCCCGCTGGGGGAAGAAGCCTTTTTGTTGGCTGTTTTTCATGTTGCCCCCGCCCCATAAACAAACGAGCATCCGTCCGGATGCTCGTTTGTTTATCAAATCAGATTGTTACTTCTGCAGCCCGAGAACCTCAATGGAGCGGTCGCGCATCTTGAACTTCTGGATCTTGCCGGCAGCGTTCATGGGGAACTCGTCCACGATCAGGAAATACCGGGGAACCTTGTGCCGCGCCATGTGGGAGTTGCCGTATTCGCGCATTTCTTCCTCGTCGGATTCAACGCCGTCGTGAAGGATGATCCATGCGCAGGCCTCCTCGCCGTAACGCTGGTCGGGAACGCCCACCACCTGTACATCCTTTACCTTGGGATGGGTCAGGTAGAATTCCTCGATCTCCCGCGGATACAGGTTCTCGCCGCCGCGGATGATCATATCCTTCAGGCGTCCGGTCACCTTGTAATAGCCGTCGGGCGTGCGGCAGCAGATGTCGCCGGAGTGCAGCCAGCCGTCCGCGTCGATGGTCTGCCGGGTCGCTTTGGGCATTTTGTAATACCCCTTCATGATGTTGAAACCCCGCGCCACAAACTCGCCGTTTTCGCCGTCGGGCAGCTCAAGCCCGGTTTCGGGATCGATGATCTTGCACTCCACACCGGGGAATGCGCTGCCCACTGTTTCAACGCGGTGATCCTCATCCTCGTTCACTTCGCCCATGGTGCAGCCGGGCGAGGCTTCGGTCTGCCCGTACACGGAAATGATCTCCCTCATGTTCATTTCCCTTGCGGCGCGGCGCATCAGATCGGCGGGGCAGTTCGCGCCTGCCATAATGCCGGTGCGGATGTGGGAAAAGTCTGTTTTCGCAAAGTCTTCATGGTTGAACATGGCGATGAACATCGTCGGCACGCCGTTGAAGCAGGTGATCCGCTCGCTGGTGATGCAGGCAAGGGAAGACTTGGGGGAAAAGTAGGGGATGGGGCTCAGGGTACCGCCGTGGGTCATCATGCTGGTCATGGACAGCACCATACCGAAGCAATGGAACATGGGCACCTGGATCATCATGCGGTCTGCGGTGGAAAGATCCATCCGGTCACCGATGATCTTGCCGTTGTTGACGATGTTGCGGTGGGTGAGCATTACGCCCTTGGGAAAGCCCGTGGTGCCGGAGGTGTACTGCATGTTGCACACATCGTCCGGACGGACGGCGGCGGCGCGGCGGCGCACTTCTTCTTCGGGCACCAGCGAGGAACGCTCCAGCATCTGCTCCCAGGTAAGGCAGCCGTCCATTTCAAAGCCTACGGTGACCACATTGCGCAGGAAGGGCAGCTTTTCGCAATACAGCGGATTGCCGGGCTTCAGATCCTTCAGCTCTGGGCAGAGCTCCCCGATGATCTGCTTGTAGTTGGAATCCTTGCAGTCTTCGATCATCACAAGGGTATGGGTATCCGACTGGTTGAGCAGATACTCGGCCTCGTGGATCTTGTAGGCGGTGTTCACCGTAACCAGTACCGCGCCGATCTTCGTTGTTGCCCAGAAGGTGAGGAACCATTGGGGTACGTTGGTTGCCCAGATCGCCACGTGGTACCCGGGCTTGACCCCCAGAGAGATCAGCGCGGCGGCCACACGGTCCACATCATCGCGGAACTGGCTGTAGGTGCGGGTATAGTCCAGGGTGGTGTACTTGAAGGCGTACTGATCCGGGTAATGCTCCACCATGGTGTCCAGCACCTGGGAGAAGGTTTTGTCCAGCAGATCGTACTTTTTCCAGGGGAAAGTACCGGTGCGGGAACGGTTGTAACAGAGATTTTTGACCCTTTCCACCTTTTCCACAACATTTTCGATGTAGTTGGCAAAGTGGGTCAGAACGATATCGGGGTTGGTAACCTCGTCGTTCCAGTCCACGCAGACATAGCCTTCGTAGTTGAGCGCCCGGAGCGCGCCGGTAAACTCGGTAACGGGCAGGTCGCCTTCGCCGATGAGTACGTTGACGCCGTTCTTCCGGTCGCCCAGACGCACATAGTTGATGTACGCGCCCAGCGTCTGGATGGTCTTTTCTGCGCTTTCGCCCGCCCGGAAATAGGTTTCGCGGATGTTCCACGCCGCCCCCAGTGCGCTGGTGGCGAAGTGGTTGAAGATGCCGATCAGCTGCTGGGTGTTCGCCAGATAACCGGTGGTTTCCAGCAGAATGGTCACATCATACCGCTCGGCCTTTTCGATGGCGGGTCTCAGGATACCGGCGAGGGCTTCCAGATCCGGTTCCTTTTCCATGTGCACGATCACATAAGGAATGGCGGCGGAAGCAGCCATCTCCACATACCGGAGAACGCCCGCTGCGTCTGCATCCAGCGCCGTCGGAGCGGTGAGCGCGGGAACGGCCATGTGGCGGTTGCGAAGCTTGCGCCTTGCACCGGCTGCCGACAGTCCCCGCAGAATGCTGTCCCGATGGGCGGCGCATTCCGCCGCGGCATCATAGATCTCAAAGGCGTCAAAGCCGTAATCGTTGGCTGTGTTGCACAGCTCCAGAAAGCTCTGCGCCGCCACATGCCGGGTAGAAAAGGTGAGCTTCATGCCTTATACCTCCTCGTAAACGATCTTGTTGAGGGCATTCACATAGGCACGGATGGAGGCGCCCACGATATCGGTGGACAGACCGTTGCCGGAGTACAGCTTGCCGTTGGAACGCAGCTTTACCAGTGCGGAGCCCAGCGCCTCCCGCCCCTCGGTAACGGACTGGATCTGGAAATCGTCCAGCTCGTAGTGGTGACCGATCGCCTGCTCGATGGCGCGGAAGGAAGCGTCGATGGGGCCGTCGCCGGTGCTGAGACCGTTGAAGGCGATGCCGTCCTTCATCAGAAGAATGCTCGCCATGGATTTGATGGTGTTGCCGCTGTTGCAGACGTAGCTTTCCAGATGATAGGTGGAGGGAACCTGCATGGCGGCGGTGGCGATGACTGCCTCCAGCTCCTTTGCGCTTACCGATTCCTTGCGGGCGGTAACGCGCTTGAACTCCTCCCAGACCTTGCCCACATCCTCGTCCGAAAGCTCGTAACCGAGGGTGTCGATGGCCCTGGCAATATCGCTCAGGGTACTGTCGCTGCCCAGCAGAACAGCGGCGTCATCCGCTGCGGGGGCGGCGTCTGCATCCGCAGCCGCCTTGCCGGTATAGACGGAAACCGCACGGTGGATGCTGGTCTGATCCAGATCGCATGCCACCTCTGCCTCGTTGCCCAGCACGCGGATCACATCGGCAAAGCGGGCAAGCTGCAGCGTCCGCTCGTCTGCGATGGTGGTCTTCACACCGTCTGCGCCGGCCCGGATCGCTTCCATGGCATTGGCTGCCGCCATGTAGATCGCATCGGAGGGGCAGGCGTACACCGGCACGGAAACAGCAGCCTTAACACTGCGGATCATGTCGCCGAAGCCCTTGGGAGCCACGATGCCCGCATCGTCGCAAAGGGTAACGGCGGTGGCGCCCGCATCCTGCGCAGCCTTGCAGGCGGTTACAAGGAAAGCCGCATCGGTACGGGTCGCATCCTGCGATATAAATTCCACATTTTCGCACTTGCTCTTTGCATAGGCCACCAGAGAAGCGATCTTCTTCAGCATGTGCGCATCCTTCATGTGGTACGTATACTCCATCTGCACGGTGGAGGTGGGAACGATCACCTGCAGGCAGGGGTTTGCGGCATCCTTGATGCATTCCCAGGCGGCATCGGTCTCCTCTTCGCTGAAGCCTGCGGGAATCGCCACCGCCGCCCGTTTTACCACGGAAGCGATGGTGCGGTTAACGATGCAGTCCTCCTTGCCTGCCTTGGGGGCTGCCAGCTCTATCGTGTTTACGCCAAGGGCATCCAGGCACTTTGCAATACCGGTTTTTTCACGGAAAGAAACCACCGTGTGGTTTGCTGCGGACTGCCGGAGTGTGAAATCGCTGACAAGGATCTTTTTCATAAGGACTGCCTCACTTTCGATCTGAAAAATATGAAAACCCCGCAGACGATCAAAACAGATCGCCTGCGGGGTGATTAACGACAGAAACATTAACCACGGTACCACCCGGATTGCCATAACCATGTTATGGCCGCTTACGGAGCTCCAACAAGCTCCCGGATCTGTAACGGGACCACCCGGGATCTCTTACTCTTTGCATTTGGGAGATCCGGCTCAGATACGAGACAATCGATAGGACTTTGCACTGTCTTGCACCGCCCGACAGCTCTCTTGAGCAAGTTGCCAATCGACTTAATATCTTCAAAGCCTTTTTACAAACGGCATTGTACCATCCGCTTTTTTGGGTTGTCAAGATATCTTTGGGTTGCACGCTGTTCTTTTGCTGTCTTGCCAAGCGGGTATACGGAAGCCCTCTTGGCTTCTGCGGCGGTCGCTGTGCAAAGAAAAGGGTAACGCCCCTGCAAACGCCCGGTTCAGGGCTTTTTCCAATGGGCTTTTACGTATTTCACAACGATCTCCGGAGCAGATCCCAGTCGCGGAAGCGGATATCCCGCCCGTCGGCGCAAAACCAAGCGCAGACAGCGGCTGACAGTCCATGGTGATCCACCGGTGTCAACGAAGGTTCGGGGGCGGGGAGGGGTGTTTCACCCCATCTTGCCATAACCCCACCCAGCCTGTATAATCATAAACAGATCCCCAAAGGAGCGTTGCGATATGAAGAAAGCATTGACCGTTGCGGTCGTCGTTGTTTTGCTGTGCTGCATACCGGCGGCGTATGCCGTCTCTTTCCAGAACGATTACGAGGCCATCGACCGGGCAGCCCAGTCGGTGTTTCTTCTGGAGGTGTACGACGGGCAGGATCGGCTGCTGGGCACCGGCAGCGGTTTCGTTGCGCTGAACAGAGGCATCCTGATCACCAACCATCATGTGATCGAGGGGGCGGCTTATCTGGTCGCATACAGCGATGGGTATAAAGACAGCTTTGACATCGAGTGTCTGCTGGCGGCAGACCCGGCAAAGGATATTGCCATTCTGGAATTTGATGTATGGGCAGGCGTGCAGCCCCTTGCGGCGAATACCCGGAGCCGTTTGCTGCGGGGTCAGCCGGTCACGGCCATCGGCAGCCCGCAGGGAGTCATCAATACGGTCACAAGCGGCAATATCAGCAATATTGTGAAGGGGCTTTTCGGCGCAGCGGTGGGCATCCAGTTTACTGCGCCCATTTCCCCGGGCAGCAGCGGCGGTGCGCTGCTTAATGAAAACGGCGAGGTGATCGGGCTGTGCGCCGCCGCTCTGACCGAAGGCGATGCCATGTATTATGCCGTGCCCATCAAATATGTGGAGGAGCTGTATGAAGCCGCTGATGTGAATACGGAGATCCCGCTGTACATATACAACGGTCTGGATCCTGCGTCCTTCGCCCTCAGATCTGCAGATGGAACGGAGATCCCGGACGATGCCTTGGTGTATGAGGAAGGGGACGAGTCGGGGGATATCGGTATGTTCAAGATCCGCCTGTTCGATCTGGGGTACTGGTCGGCGTCGGACGAATACGGCGACGAATACACCCCCGAGCTGACCGCAGCCATTATGCGTTTCCAGCGGGAAAACCGCATGGCCGCCACCGGGCAGATCGATGCCAAGACCGTTAAAAGGCTGCTCGGTGAAAACGCAACGGAGCATCCCACTTTGGTATCGGCAAAGACCTTCGGGGTGTACCATGCCACCGCAGAGGTGGGCAGGTATGGAAAGAGGGCCTATATCCCCAACGATTCCGGCGAAGAGGTGCTGCGGCTGAAGAAGCGGCTTAAGAGGCTGGGCTATTATCCGCAGGATGCGGAGCTGAACGATACCTTCGACAGCTCTATGGCGGAGCGGGTAGTGCAGTTTCAGACAAACAACGGGCTTGTTGATTACGGTTTCGTGGATTATGCAACGCTGATCAAGCTGCATTCCCTTGCCGCCGTTACCGGTCCGTGGAAAAGCGAGCCGACCGCCACCGCAACGCCCCGGCCGGAAAAGGCGGTCGCGCTGGAGATCCCCGACGATGGGCTGGCCGAGACGAGATACGGCACCGGCAACACCCTGTGCTTCCGTCTGCAGGTGGAAAACACCTCCCGCACCAGAACCATCACCGCCTACGAGCTGCAGGTCTGTCCCATCGATGGGGATGGACAGCGGATGTTTGTGTTGGGCGGTTCCTACACCCTGTCCGGCGAAAGCGATCTGAAGCCGGGAAAAACCGCTTTCACGCCCTATGTGATCATGAACGACGGCGACAGGATCGCCGGGGTGAACGTTGCCGTTTATCAGGTGACGTATGCCGACGGTACGGTGGAAACGGTGGCAGAGCCGGAATATGTGTACTGGTCGGTGGAGTAAGCCGGCATGCGATACCCCCCGCCCCCGCGAAACGCGGGTCGGCGGGGGTTTTTGTATGGGCGGGAGATGCGGAACCCGAGGAGCAGCGGGGTTTTGCGCTTCGGGCTGCGTAATGATTTCCTTACTGTGTCCTTCCATTACAGAATATGACAATTTTATTGAAAAACCGGACAAATGTGAGCTTGTGCAAATTTTGCATAGACTGCCGGAGGTCTTTGTGTTACAATTTAGAATACGGTATGCTATATAATGCCACGAATGTATACATTCCGCTTTCCATAGACGAAACGCGCTTTCCGTATGCCCCCGCGGGCTGAAACGGTTGCTCATAACCAATGATGGGAGATGTTCTCTGTGAAAACCACCCGCACAAACCTCAGAAAATGGATCGTGCTGCTGCTGGTCATGCTGGCGGCGCTCCTGCCCGTGCAGGCGCTGCTTGGCGTGCCTTCTGCGCTGGCAAACATACCCCGCAACGAGCAGGACGGTTCCAAGATCGAAGGTATCGATATCTTCTGGATCACGCCCGACAGCACGGTCGATAACAACGGCAATGCTGTACCCGCCGACGTGACCGACGAGGACAAGGCACACCTGTTCCTTGCCACCGACAGCAACGCAGAGCTGCAGCTGAAGTACCAGATCGAGGTATCCTTCTCCGGTCAGTACGACTATGCGCCGGGCGATATCACCATCACCATCCCTGCCCAGATCTGGCACGGCAGACAGTACGAAGGCGGAGAAGGTGTACCCGCCCCCGGCGTCAGGCAGGGCGGCTACGACCTGCCCCTGCCCGAGGCTCCCTCTACCCGTGCGGAGTTCAACTGGCAGATCATCAACGGCGACTATGTGCTTACCAACACCAAGACCATCGGCGCCACCAGCAAGGCCATGTTCCAGTTCACCATCACGGGCATCAACCCCTACAAGATCCCGGATATGAGCCTTTCCGACTACATCACCGCCCATTGCGAAGTGGTCACCAACAAGGGCAATGTGATCGAGCTTACCTCCAACCCCATCATGGCTCAGCTGGATACCATTGCAAAGATCACCGGCGCGACCAAGAGCGGCGAACTGTTTGAGGAACGCCCCCCGGAGCTGCCCTCCCGCCTGCTGGCCAACCTGCCCGAGGGCACCACGCCTGCAGACTATCTCTATGTCTGCTGGAACACCTCCCAGCGCCATGTGGCAAACCAGCCCTTCAGCCTTTCTCTGGTGGATCAGCTGGGCGATGTGTATGTGAGCATCGACGGCGTGCGCTCCAAGGTGGAGACCCAGCCCATCATGCTGGGCTATACCGGCGCAGCCAGAGACGGCGAGATCAACGCCACCGGCGACGGCTTTTCCGCCACTGCCGCAGACGGCTATGTAACCTGCTGGTCTGCCTATAAGAAGAGCGATATTTACGAGCCCACCGCCAGGGAGCCCCAGCGCATCTATTACTTTACCAACGATGTTGAATGGACCCTTACCGAAGACGACGGCGATTTCACCAACCATCCTTCTGCCGACGGCCACAAGGTGACCACTGCCGCCGCCACTGCCACGGTCACCTATCAGCCCATGGCATGGTACAAGCCGGTGGGTCGTTTTGAGGTATTCAAGTACACCATCGAAGATCCCAAGGAAGACCATGTTTACGGCTACAGCCTCAACCGTCTGGCAAACGGCGAGGGCCGCTCCATGGAGTTCGACCTGAAGACCGTGGGCTTCGGCTTCCCCTGGACCAGCCCCCGCACCAACCCCGAAGACCCCAACTTTATCGGCGAAGACTGGCCCACCATCGAGGACTTCGGTCTGCTGGGCTGGCGGCAGACTACCGAAGACTTTGACACCTTCTTCAACGCCAACAACACCCCCCTTACCTCCCGGGATTTCGAGATCACCTACATGAAGGTGGTTTCACCGACCAAGTTTGCCTATAAGAAAGCCAAGTCTGCGATCAAGGGTTTTGCACCTGTGGGCGACCCCCTCACGTCCGAGTCGGTGGGCTCCATCATGCTCCAGCCCGGTCAGTGGGGCTATATCAGCTCCTCCCTGCTGCCCAACCCCGACCTTGTGATCGAGTACCAGCTGGATGGCGGCGATGAATGGCTGCCTGCTGCCACCGCTCAGTGGGGCAGCAACGGCCGTGGTGCGCTCCGGTTTGTGGATGTGGCAGAGGGCATCACCACCAGCGGGAATTATGTCTACTTCCCCGAAAACACCACCGATGTGCGCCATACCTTCGTCAGCAACGTATACGGCGGCCAGATCGCCGAAAAGAGCGATCTGGCGGCGGTTATCTGGCATGCCTATCTGGGCATCGACCTCAAGCCCTCTGCCGAGAATGTCAAGATCGCGCAGGATTGGTTCAAGATCAGCGATACCCCCTCCACCAAGTTCAAGAACGACGTGCACATGGAGGTGGACGGCTGGATCTACCCCAACGAGGACGGCACCTCCGGCGAAGGCACCCGCCTGAACCACGACGAGGATACCTTCTACGATTCCTCCCGCGCCACCCTTACCGGCGCAGGCTACGGTGTAAAGCTGACCAAGAACGGCACCTACAACCCCGCCAACAAGGAGCAGGGCGGCGACAACGATACCGAAAACCGTCAGGTTACCCTGCACTACAGCGCAGAGCTGACCGAGCAGAGCAACATTACAGACCGTACCGACTACAACGATGCCGTGGCTGCGGGCGTTATCCCCGCCGAAACCAAGGGCGTCTGGTACGACCTGCTGCCCGAGCATGTGGTGCCCGTCATGAACAGCATCCGTGTCAGCACGGGCGAAAGAGTCACCTCCTCGTATATGATCCCCAACTACCGCAACAGCGGGCGCATCCTGCTGGTGGTGGAAGTGGATATGACCCCCACCATCTCCACCGACAACGTGGGCAACCTGCGGGATACCTCCAACCTGTACTTTGATGCCGTCATCAGCTGGGATCACATCGACGATGAAGGCACCAATCTGGTCAACTACATCGCCTTCGAGTCCCTGGTGGACAATCTGGTGCGCGATACGCTGGGTACCTTCAAGGACCAGAAGGGCGAGCCGGATAACCCCCGCGGCGGCAACAATTTTTCCACCCCCGATATGCCCGACGATATTGCCCAGCTGCTTACCGGGCTGGACCCCAACACCACCGAGACCGATAACCGCTTCCTCTACGGCAAGGTGGATGTGAACCTGAACGTGATCACCTACGCCGTTTCCGGCATTGAGAAGACCGTTCAGGACGATCTGGTGGGTCTGTGGACGCAGGGTCTGGACGGCATGGAGCAGGTAACGGTCTACGAAGGCCACAACTACTCCTACAAGCTGCGTGTCAGCTCTGCCGACAGCACCCAGACCAGCGACATTATCGTTTACGATACGCTGGAAAACTACCACATCCCCGATCCTGCCAACGAAGAGATCAAGGACGCCACCAAGGAAGCCGACTTTGCCGACAAGGAATCCAAGAAGAACTGGCAGGGCGACTGGCAGGGCGTGGGTCAGTGGCGCGGCAGCATGCTGTCTGTGGATCTGTCCAACATGATCGAGATGGATGTTGCGCCCGTACTGTACTACTCTCTGGTACCCGACCTGCAGTTTGCCGATTCCCCCAAGGATGCAACCCAGGAAGAAAAGCTGGAGCTGTTCAATTCCGGCTCCTACGATATTTCCAACACCAACATCTGGAACCGTGCAGACCTTGCTGCCGACGGCACCTGGACCGTGCCCGAAGACCTGAAGGGCAAGATCATGGCGCTGGCCATCGATGCACGCACCGCACAGGACGGCACCCCCTTCGTGCTGGCAGAGGGCGACCAGATGTACGGTCTCATCCATATGGTAGCCCCCGACGATGAAGGCGACCCCGATGTGTGGCACGCCAAGGGCGCTTATGCCCACAAGCTGGATGCGGACGGCAATCCCCTCAAGGAAGTGGACTGGGAGAAGGCGCTGGATAAGAAGAACAACATGTATGCCTTCAACAACACCCGCCTCAAGTGCATCCAGACCGGCACGGGCGCGGGCGGCGTCTCTTCCAATATGATGATCCGCAACGACTACACCCGTGTGGGCATCCTGCCCGGCGTGGTGGATGTGGAAAAGGAATGGGACGACTGGGATAACCACGACAACATCCGCCCCGAAGAGGTAACGGTCGCTTTGCTGCGCAAGAAGGCAGGCGCGGGCGAAAGCTTCCAGCCCGTGCCGGACAAGAACGGTCAGCCCCTTACCGCCACCCTCAGCGAGGCCAACAGCTGGAAGACCAACTTTGTCCAGCTGGATATGGTGGACGACCTGAACCGCCCCTACTCCTTCACCTTCGAGGAGCTGGCGGTGGATGGCTATACCTCCACCGTAACCAAGATCGACGATAATACCTTCAAGATCGTCAACGAGCACGAGAAGGAAAAGATCCGGGTCAACGGCGTTAAGCAGTGGAACGATAACGACAACGAAGCCGGTGCACGCCCCTCCGAGATTACCCTGCGCCTGCTCTGCGACGGGGAAGAGGTAGACAAGATCATCGTTACCCCCAACGCAAAGGGCGAATGGGCATACGACTTCGGCATGCAGGATAAGTATGCCTACGGCGGCGTTCCCCGCGTGTATACCGTGGTGGAGGAAGAGGTACCCAAGTATGTCTTCTCTTCCGAAGATTATTCCCTCGCCGTGAACGATTACTACCCCTACGGCGACCTTGCGCTGGTCAAGACCCTGAAGGATGCCACCCCCGGCGCAGCCGAGAAGGAGTTCACCTTCACCTTTACCTTCCTTGACGAAAAGTCCACGGAAGATAACCCCAAGCCGCTGGCAGAGCGTTTCCGTTACGAGATCTTCCAGCTGGCAGCCGATGGCGAAACCTGGGAAGTGATCCGCACCGGCGAGGACTGCCAGATCGGCTGCAGCGAATCCGTCACGCTGAAGGGCGACCAGAAGATCGTTATCTACAGCCTGCCTGCCTGCTCCATCTACAAGATCGAAGAGGCTGAGCTGGACGGCTTCACCCTGACCGAAACCGTGAATGCCGAAGGCACCATTCCCACCAACAAGGCCATCGAGGCTGAGTTCACCAACACTTACAGGGCTGTGGGCGGTGTGCAGATCAATGCCTTCAAGCAACAGGAAGGCCACAAGCTGCGCAAGAGCCAGCACAAGTTCCAGCTGATCGATAAAAACGAGGGCAGCGAGACCTACGGCGAGGTGATCCGTACCGGCTATACCGGCACGCCCACCAACAGCCAGGATGCTCCCGATGGCGGCATTGCCGGTGTGATCACCGCCCATGCGATCGTCAGCTTCGGCCGTCTCAATTATACCCATCTGGATGATGGCAAGACCTTCTACTACGAAGTGGTGGAGGTAAACGAAGAAAAGCCCGGCTATACCTACGATGATACCCGTTACACCGTTAAGGTGACCGTTTCGGACAACGCCGACGGCACCCTGACCGTAACGGCTGTTGATGCTGCCACCGGCAAGGATGTTACCACCCCCGAAGGCACCAACATGCCCTTCGAGAACCGGTACAATGCAGAAGGCGCGGTTACCCTGAAGGCTTGGAAGACGCTGGACAAGCGCATGCTGGAGGAGGGCGAGTTCACCTTCGAGCTGTACGCCTGCAATGTGCTCAACGGCAAACCCGGGCGCGAACCCATCGCCACCGCAAAGAACGATGCCGAAGGCAATATCGTCTTTGCCGGTCTTGCCGAGGATGGCTCCGTGCTCATCCCCGAGCTGGTCTTTGACCAGGACGATGTTTCCATGCACGACGATGAGCCTGCCAAGTATTCCTTCATCATCAAGGAAGTCTACGGCACCGACAAGACCGTTGCCTACACCGATCAGGTGTACAAGTACGAGGTGACCGTGTACGACAACCACGACGGCACCCTCTCCTTTGTGGAGGGCACCCAGAGCGGTACCCGTGAGTGGCTGGAGTGTGAGGACTGCCATGGTTCGGGCAAGACCGGTGGTACATATGTGGCGTTGTGGGCGTTTGACTATGATGACGGCACCGGCGAAAAGCTCTGGATCCAGGATGTTGCTCCTAACCTTGGTGTTCACGACAAGTTAGTGTTCGAGAACGTGAGCAGCGCAGATTTGACAGGGCTTGTGGGCACACCCAACCCAGTCGGCCTATCATGCCGGTATACATTGGGTTTCATGGCGGAGGGGCTGGTAGTGTGCCCCGAATGCTCCGGTTCGGGTCTGGAGAATGAAGAAGCCTGCACTGCCTGCAAGGGCAGCGGTTATTCATCGGAATGCGCCCCCCTGCTCAGCTTGGATACTGCTTACTTCGACAACTATGTTTCCTATCAAAGCCGGTTTGCGGGCTTTGTTACGGCCGATGAAATTTGTATTGGATCGGGCATGACGTTGGGAGATTGGGCGCCGAATCATAAGCGGGGCTATGCATTGTTCGAAAGCGGCCCGGATCAGGACGGCAATATGATGTATTTAGTTCTCCAAACCTGCCATAGTGGCTGGGACGCAGCCCTTGATAAGGTGTGGCGGGAGATCTATAGGTGGCGTATTGTGGACTCGATCGGAATGCAACAGGAAGACTATATGGCATGTTGCGCAATGGGCGGCGATCCCCTGATCATTGATACGATCGATGAAATCGTATCGTTCTACAGCTACTGCCTGTTCTACAGCTGGGAGGTGCCTTCCCACATTACCAGCAACATTAGTAATAGCGGCGACTGCACCACCTGCGGCGGTGAAGGCAGGATCGAAGGCGGCTTCACCGTGGATGGCGAAGCCAGCATGCCTGTGTTCCAGAACGATATCAAGCCCGGTAACCTGACCGTTACCAAGAAGGTAAGCAACGACCCCAACCCCCACCCGGAGCAGGCGTTTACCTTCAAGGTAAAGTTTATCGGCGATCTCTCCGCCACCCCGGATCTGACCATCCGGAGACCCACTTCCGTGGAGGATGACCCCGCTCTTGCCCCCAAGCCGGTGGATACCACCAAGCAGTTCCACGCCACCGAGGAACAGCTGCAGGGCGATCCCTATGCCGTGCTGGACAAGAGCACCGGCGAGCTGGTCATCTTCCGTTCGGCGGATGGTACCGATCATCTCGGCCGTGCGTTCGATAAGAACACCGACAAGTGGCAGAACGGTTCTCTGGTCTATTTCACGCTGTCCGAAACCAAGGCTTATGCCAAGCGTGAGGATTGGGGATGGAGTGAGAACAGCGGTGATGTCCGCAAGATTACCATGGCGGGCGCATTCAGACCTGTATCCACTCACAGTATGTTCCATCTGTTCCAAAATGTGGCTGAGTTGGATCTTCATTTGCTGGATACCAGCCATACCGTGGATATGGACAGCATGTTCTGCTATTTCGGAAATGTCAAATTGCTGGATCTGAGAACCTTCGATACCTCCGCTGTAACAAAGTTTGGTACCATGTTTGCCGAAACAAAAGCAGAGCGGATCGATTTGAGCAGCTTCGATACCAGTAAAGCAACAACGCTGGCAAATATGTTCGGCGCTTGCCGGATGTTGAAAGAACTGGATCTGCGCAACTTCGACACCAGCAAAAACACCAGCTGCTGGTGGATGATACGTGAACTGACGAATATCGAATACATCAATTTCGGTGATTTCGATATGTCCAAAGTAACGAATACCGAAAATCTGTTCTATTTGGTGAAGCCTCATCGGGTCACCCTCACCGATAAGACGAAATTCCCGGTTTATATTGATGCCGATGCAACCTTCCCCTACGACGGCACCTGGGTAAATGTGGATGATCCGTCTCTGAAGCTGACCGGCGAAGAGCTGTTCACCGAGGGCGGCCACGGCGGTACGTGGATGTGGAACCAGCCCAAGGTGAAGATCAACTTCCTGCGGGGCGAGGGCGCAGGCTCCATGCAGTCCGACGAAATCTGGTGGGAGGATGATTCCTACAGCTTCGTACCGGCATTCTACCGTTTCGGCTACGAACTGACCGGCTTCAAGGATGCAAAGGGCGCCACCCATGCCGTTGACAGCAATGGTCTGGTCACCATCAATCCTCAGGATTGCCATCAGGATTATGTGGTGGATCTGACCGCCGTTTGGACGCCCCTTGATGAGGATGCTGCAACCGATACCAACGTTGCCGTCTTCACCCTGAAGGACGGCGAGACCGCCACCTTCAAGGATCTGCCCGCCTACCTTGGCTACGAGGTCTGGGAAGAGACCCCCGCCGGCTGGGTGCTGGTGGAGAAGGTGAACGATGCCGGCGAGATCAAGCCCACGGAGACCATCAAGGCAGTCTTCACCAACGAATACGCCCCCGACAAGGCGCAGGCCGCGCTCAGCGCCACCAAGCTGATGGACGGAAAGGGCGCAGCCGGGGATGCCTTCTCCTTCAAGATCACCGGCCCGGACGGCTATACCGAGACCGTGAAGAACGTTGCGGGCGGTACGGTACAGTTTACCCCCTTCAACTATGATCTGGACGACCGGAACAAGACCTACAGCTACACCATTACCGAGGTCACCGGGAACGACAGCACCATCGCCTATGACAATGCGGAGTACACCGCCACCGTTGAGGTGAAGGACAACGGCGAAGGTCTGCTGACCGCCGTGGTTACCTACAACACCGCAGACGGCAAGGCTCCCGTGTTCCGCAATACCACCAAGCCCGGTGCACTGAGCGTAAGCAAGCAGATCACCGGCGCAACCCCCATTGCCACCCAGCAGACCTTCACCGTTGAAGTTACCTTCACCGATGCCGAATTCAAGCCCTGGGCGGGCATTGGCGGCAAGGTGAACGTGGAGGGCGGCGATCCCATCACCCTTGAAAACGGCAAGGCCACCTTCACCCTGATGGGCGGCAATACCGTCACCCTGATCAATATCCCCGCCGGCATCAAGTATGAAGCCCGGGAGACCGGCTCCCTGCCCGGCTGGACCATGGACGGCACTGTTGAGGAAGGCAAGATCAAGTCCACCGTGACCGATCAGATCACCTTCGAAAACAGCTACGCCGCCAAGGGTCACGCCGCGCCCGAAGCCATCAAGGCGCTGGAGGGACGCACCATCAAGGAGGACGAATTCACCTTCGGTCTCTACGATGCAGACGGTACCCTGATCGATACCGCCACCACCGAGGCCGCTACCGGCAAGGTCGTCTTTGACGAGATCACCTACACCGTTCCCGATGTGTATACCTACACCATCAAGGAGATCATCCCCGACGAACCGGATGATACCGTGGAGTACAGCAGCGAGATCATCAACGTCACCATCACCGTGATGGACGAAGACGGCGAGGGCAGGCTTACTGCCGCCATCGGCTACGATGTGGATGGGGTGGAGAGCAACACCATTACCAACAAGGTAAAGCCCGGCTCCCTGCAGATCGCCAAGACGGTGGTCAGCAGCTACGAGCCCCATGCGGAGACGGCGTTCACCTTCACCGTTTACGTAACGGATGCCATGGGTCAGCTCCTCACCGGCGACTATGCCATGGATAACGGCGAGACCCTCACCCTGACCGACGGTTCCGGTACCCTCACCCTCAAGGGCGGCGAGACCGTTACCATTAACGGTCTGCCCGACGGGGCCAGCTATTCTGTGGTGGAAGCCGCCGAAGCGGGCTTTACCCAGCAGCAGACCGGCGCAACCGGCAAGATCTGGGCCAACCAGACCGCCGAAGCCGCCTTTACCAACACCTACCATGCCAAGGGCGAATACACCTTCACCGCCGTAAAGACGCTGGAGGGCAAGCCCCTTGAAGAAGACATGTTCCTCTTCGAGCTGCAGGACAGCGAAGGCTACAAGCTGGAAAGCACCACCAACGATGCCGACGGCAATGTTGCCTTCTCCGCCCTCCGCTTCACCGAAGAGGATGTGGGCGAGAAACGCTACACTGTGCTGGAAAAGAACACCGGCGCAGCGGGCATCACCTACGACACCACCCGCTATGAGGTGACCCTCACCATCACCGACAACGGCGATGGCACCCTGTCTGTGGATGCCGAGGGTCTCCCCGAGGGCGGCATCACCTTCCTGAACACCTTCGGCGCAGAAACCGATATCGAAGCCACCAAGGAATGGGTGGGCGACGAGGACAACACCGACGAGCGTGTGGATATCACCTTCGTGCTCTACAGCAAGACCGGCAGCGGCGAGCGCACCGTGGTGGATGAAAAGATCATCCCCGCCGATGCCACCGGCGATGCCCTCACCGTCAAGTGGGAGCAGATGCCCCTGTTCAACGATCAGGGCGTGGAGATCGAATACTCGCTGGAGGAGATCATGGAGATCCCCGAGGGCGAGAAGAACCTCTACGTATCCGGCGTGATGGGCAGCGCAGCCGAGGGCTTTACCGTCATCAACCGCTTTGCCACCACCGAAGTAACGCTGGAAGCCGAAAAGGAGCTGCAGAACCGCTCGCTGGAGGCCGGCCAGTTCACCTTCCTGCTCAAGGACGAAAACGGCGAAGTGGTGGCAGAAGCCAAGAACGATGCAAACGGCAGGATCGTCTTCCCCGCGCTGGTCTACAACCTGGGCGATCTGGACGGCGTTGAAAAGGCTGCCGACGATACCCGCACCAAGGTATTCACCTACACCATCACCGAGGTGGACGAAGCCAAGCCCGGCTATACCTACGATGACATCACCTACTACGTGGATGTGACCCTGACCGAGGATGCGGAGGGCACCCTGACCGCGACCGCAGAGCTGGTGGATCAGGAGAACGCGCTCTTTATCAACGTCTACGAAGCCGAGGGCCGGCTGGTGCTGGAGGGCTCCAAGACCGTTAACGGCGCAGAGCCCCGCGAGGATCAGGTGTTCACCTTCCGGCTGATGGACGAGGCCGGCGATGTGATCGAGGAGGTTTCCAACACCAAGGGTACCTTCGCCTTCGCACCCGTCTACTACACCCATATGGATATCGGCAACACCTACACCTACACCGTTTGCGAGGTGGAGGAGGAGATCCCCGGCTATACCGCCGATGCGGCTGTTTACACCGTTATTGCCGAAGTGGCAGATGCCGGCGACGGCACCCTGACCGTTACCCAGACCATTGCCAAGGATGGCGCGGCTGCGGAAGCCATCGCTTTCGACAACCTCTACGAAGCCGAAGGCGAGCTGGTGATCACTGCCACGAAGACCGTCAACGGCGCAGAGCCCACAGAGGATCAGGTCTTCACCTTCGAACTGAAGGATGCCGAAGGCAACCTGCTCCAGAGCAAGGAGAACGAGAGCGGCAGCATCACCTTCGATGCCATTGCCTACGATCTGGACGATGCGGGCAAGACCTTCACCTACACTGTCAGCGAGGCAGCCACCGACCTGCCCGGCTTCACCGCCGATGCGGCTGTGTACACCGTAACCGCCGAAGTGGCGGATGCCATGGATGGTACCCTGACCGTTACCCAGACCATCACCAAGGATGGCGCGGCTGCGCAGGCCATCGCTTTCGACAACCTCTACGAAGCCGAAGGCGAGCTGGTGATCACCGCCACGAAGACCGTCAACGGCGCAGAGCCCACAGAGGATCAGGTTTACACCTTCGAACTGGCAGATGCCGAGGGTAATGTGCTGCAGACCAAGGAAAACGAGAAGGGCACCATCACCTTCGATGCCATTGCCTACGATCTGGACGATGCGGGCAAGACTTACACCTACACCGTAAAGGAGACCACCCCCGCTACCGACAGCCTGCTGGTGGATGAGAGCATCTACACCGTTACCGCAGAGGTGACCGATGCCGGCGACGGCACGCTGACCATTACCAAGACCATCACCAAGGGCGGCGAAGCCGGCGAGGATATCATCTTCCACAACCGGATCCTGATGCCGCTGACCATCTCCAAGAAGGTGACCGGTACCGTTACCGAAAAGCAGTTCACCTTCACCGTGGAGCTGCTGGATGCCGAGGGCAACGAAGCCGAGGGCGAGTATGCCTACACCGGCGATCTGGAAGGCAAGCTGAAGAGCGGCGATACCATCCTGCTGGGCCACGATGAGAGCATTACCATTGCCGGTCTGGAGCCCGGGATGACCTACCGGGTCACCGAGACGACAGATACCGCCTATGTGACCACCGTAAACGGTTCTGAGGGTGTCGGCGTACAGGCCGTGGTGGTGGATGGCGTTAACGAAGTCAATTTCGTCAACCATATGCGCACCACCGAATTCTCCGTTACCAAGCGGTGGAGCGGCGGCGGCAGCGGCCCCATCGAGCTTACGCTGTACGCCAACGGCAAGAAGATGGTTCCCCAGCCCACCTGCGTACGCGAGGGCGATACCTACACCTACAGCGACCTGCCCATGTACGACGACCAGAACCAGGCGATCTCGTACTACGCCAAGGAGCGGTATGTGGATGGCTTCATTACCATCTATGACAACGTTGAGCCCTTTACCGATGTAAGCAAGTACATCCTCAACGGCGGTACCATCATCAACAAGGCAGTCGTAAAGGCCGACTTTACCGTAACCAAGCTCTGGAAGGATCTGGGCGAGGGCGAGACCGCGCCGGACATCGAGCTGGTGCTGTACTGCAACGGTGAAGCGACCGATATCGGTACCCCCAACCCCGACCGGAACGGACGCTACAAGTACTACGACCTGCCCGACTATGTGGATGGCGTGCCTGCCGTCTACACCGTGAAGGAAGTACCTGTGGAGGGCTTCGACACCCGGTACACCCTGGCTGACGGCA
The DNA here is from genome assembly GCA_017516765.1 of Clostridia bacterium. Taxonomy (GTDB): domain Bacteria; phylum Bacillota; class Clostridia; order Christensenellales; family Aristaeellaceae; genus Limiplasma. Next base: position 21,393 of record JAFXBE010000006.1, read on the forward strand.
CCGCTGCCGACCATGCGGACAACGGCGGTACCATCACCAACGTAAAGCTGCCCCAGACCGGCGACAACATGCCTCTGGCGCTGCTGGCCGCGCTGATGGGCGCATCCGCCATCGTGCTGATGCTGCTGATGAAGCGCAGAAAGGCATAAACCGGTATGAAAAGACCCGCCGGGGCAACTGCCTCGGCGGGTTTTCTCTATTTGTGGGATGAAATAGTGGGGCGGTGATGATGGGCAGTCGGAAAGACCGCCGCCGGTCTACGGGCTTCCTGCCAAGCGGTGGTAATATGTGGTCAGCTTCTCCTGGCACACCGCCCGTATTTCATCCTTTTCGGCTGCGGTCAGCTGCTTCCATACGCTGCTGTCCACCTCCACAATGCCCAGTGTTTTGCTGTGCCGCATCATCTGCATATCTTCAAAACGCTTGAAGGGGTTGGAGAGGATATTCCGTTCGATCTCCTTGTCGGTGGCATCAGGGCGGCAGTACAGGCTGTTTTTCTTTTCCACCACCAGCCCGGCTTCCCGCCGTGCAGCATAGTAACGGCGGAAGAAATCCACCAGATCGCAGAGCTTCATGCGACCTTTTTCGTCTGCGCAATGAAGCACTGCCAGCATCAACACCGGCTTGTAGGAGTAGCTCATATCCATGCGGCGAACCATGTCCATGAACATGGCTTTGCGGTTGCTGTCGTCAATGAGCGTCCAACCGTACTGCCCGGCAGCGGAAAGGAGGGTCTCCTCCCTGAAGTATTTGAAGGTGCGGTGCTCGCTCATAGGTACAGCCAGATCGGGCTTCAGCAGCCCTTCCCGCACATACCGCTCGATGGTCTCGGTCTGCACATCCACCCGGCGCACAAACTCCATCTGGGAGATCATCCCGGCGGCTTCTTCCTGCCAGTTGAACAGATCCACCAGCTCGTAGTCGGTGGCATCCACCGGGTAGTCAATGAGGGCTTCCGGGCGTTCGCCACGGGCATAGAGGGCATCCTCCGCTTCCCGGGCGACTTTGGGAGCAAGAGCCAGCTTTCCTGGCTGATACTCCCCGATGCGCAGCAGCCGGTGCAGGGAATAGGGCGCATTGTACTGGCTGGCATTATCCACAAAATCGAAAACGATCAGGTGCTCCTTGCCCTCTGCCAGACGCATGCCCCGCCCCAGCTGCTGGGTGTACAGCACCTTGGACATGGTGGGTCTTGCCATGAACAGCACTTCCGTCTCAGGGCAATCCCAGCCCTCGTTGAGCAGGTCACAGGCGCACAGTACCATGATCTTCTTCTGGGCAAAACGCTGGGTAGCTTCGTTGCGCTCTGCCAGCTTCATATCTCCGGATACACAGAGTGCTGCCACGCCCTCGGCGGCAAAGAGATCAGCGATCTGCTGCGCATGGCGCACGGATGCACAGAAAACCACCGTACGTTTATCCCGGACATAGTTGAGCCATGTATCCACGATGAGCCGGTTCCGCTCCGGCACAAAGATGCTGCTTTCCAGATCCCGGATGTTGTATTGAACGCTGTTGAAGCGCACCTTGGTCAGGTCGATATTGGTATGGATGCGGAAGCAGCGCACCGGGGTCAGTTCGCCAATCTCCACGGCGGTCTGCAAGTCCATCCGGTGAGCGGTGTTTTTGAAGATCTCCAACACATTGTCGCCGTCTGCCCGCTCCGGGGTGGCAGTGGTGCCCAAGGTGAACCTGGGCACGAAATACGCCAGCACCTTCTGATAGCTCTCGGCGGTGGCGTGGTGGGCTTCGTCCACGATCAAGTAATCAAAGGCATCCGTGGGGAACAGCTCCAGATTCAGCGCCATGCTCTGCACAGAAGCGCAGATGACCTGTGCATCCGTATCTTTGTGGTTTTCCACAAACAGCCCCACGGGCGCTTCCGGCCACAGGCTGCGGAAGGTATCGGCGGTCTGGGTGATCAGGTCTTTGGTGTGAGCAATGTACAAGGTTCTGCCGCCCATGCTTTTGGCATCGCTGACGGCGGTAACCGTCTTGCCTGTGCCGGTGGGATGCCACAACAGGGCGATGGTCTCGTGGTTTTCCCGCATAGCAGCAAGGCTGCGCAGCGCCTCCTGCTGATGGGTCTTCAGCTTGAACACCTGCCCCTTCTGAGTGGGCAGATAATCCTGAATCATACGGAACAGAGGATGGCTGCCCAGAAAAATGCGAAGCTCATCCTTCACCCGCTCGGGCTGCTGCTGCATCAGGCGCACCGTCCAGCGATAAACCGCCCAGCCCAGATGGATCATGCTGTTTTGCTTGGTCAGATCATCCTCGTGCTTCTGCTGGGATACATGCCCCGGCAGGTGGCTGGCATCGTCGTCGATCTCAATGGCAATACGCCGCCCGCCGTCTTCCAGAAGAAAGTCGGCGTAGCGGCTGTCCTGATAGATATCGTAGAACGGGTATTGGGAGTAGAGGAATCCGGCTTTTTCTGCGCCAAACACATCCTCAAAGAGGGCTACAAAGAGGTTTTCCGCAGTTGAGCCGGAGGCGGCACGGAGGGTAGGCATGGGGTCAGGCTCCTTCTTTGGCGGGGAAGCATTCCACGATGAATGTTCCGGGCGTATCGGTGGAATATAGATAGAAATATTCGGTATGCTCAGCTTTAGCATGTTTTTTTGGCGCAAGGGATGCCTTTGCGCTCAGCATATCGGCATAGCTTTGATGGAATACATTGCGGAAGCATTCTGCAACTTGATCGCTGCTGCCGTAGCGAATTTGCAGAATCGGCACGTGATTTGGGTTCTTTTCTCTGTCAAATGCAAGGTTGCGAAGCTGGGCAGCGCATTCCTTGCCGTTGATCACAAGATACAGACCTGCGTTTTCGCCCGGTGCGATCTGCATACCGGGCAGCTGCAAAAACGTATCCTGCATTTCCAGCGGGATGGCAAAGCCGTCTTTGAATACCGACCAATCCACTTTTTTCTTCAGCAGCAGTTCGGCTTTTTCCAACTCATGCACTTCTGTCAACAGGATCCTTTTCTCAAACCCGCCCCGCTCTGCGGCTTTCTTTTGACGGATGGCTTCCACTTCCTCAAAGCTGCTGCCCCGGGCTTTGGCAACCGCCATCATCACCTCCAGCAGGTCGGCAAGCTCCTCCATGGATTTATCCTGCTGGTATTCGGCAAGCTCCTCGTTCAGCTTTTCATCCAGCATGGCGAGATATTCTTCCTCAGACAGGGTGCGGGTCAGGCAGGTCTTGCCGCTTTGTGCGATGATGTCGGGGATCAGGTCACGGACGAGTTTGTTGTAGTATTTGATGGGCATGGGTGGTTTGCCTCGTTTCTGTGGAGTTGTGTGAGTGGGTGTTGCGGTGAGAATATTATAGCACAGATACTAGGGATGAAAAAGCGCGCTTTCATCCTTTTTCGCCCGCTGCTTGAAACTACTATTTACTTGGCTTTATATAGATGCATAAAAGATGTTTCAAAGTTCACTGTAAGTTGTCTCGATGATGCCTGAAAGATGTAAAAAAGATACCACTATTCTCTGTTAAGAGAGAATAGCGGCATCTTGGAAGAACTCCCATTCAACAAGCCATCTTGGCGTGTATTTTGGTTCTTTCGTGGAGCACTTTTGGAGCACTTGGAGCAAAATCATTGGTTATAGATGCTTCAAACCCTTGTTATGCAAGGACTCTTTACTCCACCGGCTTCATGGTCGGGAACAGCAGCACATCACGGATAGAGGAACTATCCGTCATCAGCATCACCATTCTGTCAATACCATACCCGATACCACCGGTGGGCGGCATGCCGATCTCCAGGGCATTCAGGAAGTCCTCGTCGGTGTGGTTGGCTTCCTCGTCACCCTGACGGAACTGCTCCTCCTGAGCGGCGAAGCGCTCCCGCTGGTCAATAGGATCATTCAGCTCGGAGTAGGCGTTGGCCATCTCCCAGCCGTTCATGAAGAACTCGAAACGCTCCACATACTCGGGATTGTCGGGCTTCTTCTTGGTCAGCGGGCTGATCTCGATGGGATGATCCATCACGAACGTGGGCTGGATCAGATGCTCCTCCACGTAGGTCTCGAAGAACAGGTTGAGGATGTCGCCCTTCTTGTGGCGCTTCTCAAACTCGATGTTGTGCTCCTTGGCGACAGCACGAGCCTCCTCCAGGGTGTGGATCTCGTTGAAATCCACGCCGGAGTACTGCTTAACCGCATCCACCATGGTGATGCGGGCAAAGGGCTTGCCCAGATCCATCTCCACGCCGTTGTAGACGATGGTGGTGGTGCCCAGCACTTCCTGTGCCACGTAGCGGTACATGTTCTCGGTCAGGTCCATCATGCCGTGGTAGTCGGTGTAGGCCTGGTACAGCTCCATCAGGGTGAATTCCGGGTTGTGACGGGTGTCGATGCCCTCGTTGCGGAATACACGGCCGATCTCGTACACACGCTCCATGCCGCCCACGATCAGGCGCTTCAGGTACAGCTCCAGGCTGATGCGCAGCTTCATGTCCAGATCAAGGGCGTTGAAGTGGGTCATGAAGGGGCGGGCAGCCGCGCCGCCGGCGTTATGCACCAGCACGGGGGTCTCCACCTCGATAAAGTTCTGGGTGTCCAGATAACGGCGGATGGCGGTGATGATCCTGGAACGCTTCACAAGGGTGTCCTTGCTTTCGGGGTTCATGATCAGATCCACATAGCGCTGGCGGTAGCGCATGTCGGTGTTGGTAAGACCGTGGAACTTCTCGGGCAGGGGCTTGAGGCTCTTGGTCAGCAGAATGATCTCGCTGGCATGCACGCTGGTCTCGCCGGTCTTGGTCTTGAAAACCAGACCCTTCACGCCGAAAATATCGCCGATGTCGTCCTGCTTGAAGGCGGCGTAGGCTTCCTCGCCCACATCGTCGCGCTTCACGTAGATCTGGATCTTGCCGTCGTTGTCCTGCAGGTGGGCGAAGGATGCCTTGCCCATGATGCGGCGGGCCAGCATACGGCCGGCGATGCATACTTCCTTGCCCTCCAGCTCGTCATAGCTGTCGATGATCTGCTGGCTGGTATGGGTGCGGTCGTAGCGGGTAATGGTATAGGGATCGTTGCCGGCTTCCACCAGCTTCTGCAGCTTTTCGCGGCGGATCTGCTCCTGCTCGCTCAGCTCTGCAGCGATCTGTTGGTTCTGCATTTCACTCATGCCTTATTGCCTCCTGTGTGTGGGAATAGTGGGGATCAGTCCTGCTGCAGGGTGATCTTGAGCACCTTCAGCTTGATCTGACCGGCGGGCGCTTCCACGATCGCGGTCTGACCCACCTTCTTGCCCAGCAGCGCGGCGCCGATGGGGCTTTCGCTGCTGATCTTGAAGTTGCGGGGATCGGTCTCGTTGGCGCCTACGATGGTATAGATCTGCTCCTTCTTGAGGGTCTGGTTGTTGACGGTAACGGTGTTGCCCACGCCGACGGTTTCGGTGTCCATCTCGTCGTCCTCGACGATGATGCAGTTGTGCAGGGTGTTTTCCATCTCGGCGATCTTGGCCTCGAGGCGGCTCTGCTCGTTCTTGGCCTCGTCGTACTCGGCGTTTTCACTCAGGTCGCCGAAGCCGCGGGCGATGGCGATCTGCTCGGCCACCTGATTGCGGCGTACGCTGATGTAGTAGTCCAGCTCTTTGACCAGTTTGTCATAACCCTCGCGGGTCAAAATCGTTTTTTTCTCTTCAGCCATGGTGGTTAGCTCCTTTCAAGCGGCGGCGGTCACCCCGCGCGGGCCCTGCCTGCCGTGTAACACAAAGGGGAGTATGCTCATGCCCAGCGGGCTTTCCCGGCACACGTTCCCCGCAGCGACTGCTCCCGCACGGGGCGGGGCGCGTTCCGCTGCGCCGGGGCAGGATGGTCTGCCCCCAAGAAGGGTACACGAAAAAAGCCTATAGGCATACCGCTGTATTATAGTAGGGAATGGGGGAAATGTCAATGGCGAACTGCCGCGAAATGCAGGTATATCATAAAATCCCCCCCTGTCAACCAAAACCCCTTGACACTCACCCCATCCTGTGGTATCATACTCAAGCTGTCAGGCAATACGCCCTGACACCCCACCACCGAAAGGAGCCCTCTTCCATGAGCACCCCCCACGCCCCGAAGCCCGAAAACAGGCTGGAAACCAGCGTGGAAATGGCCACCCTGTGCGCCTTCTACGGCGGGCTGCTTACCGATAAGCAGCGGCAGGCGGTGCTGCTCCATTACGAAGAGGATTATTCCCTTGGCGAGATCGCCGAGCAGCTGGGCTGCACACGGCAGAGCGTGCACGAGCTCATCACCCGCAGCGGCGAAAAGCTCCGCAGCTACGAAAACGCCATCGGCGCAGCAGAACGCATGCGGCAGGTGGTGGAGCGGCTGGAAAACGCCGCCGCATTGCTCAAGAGCCTTACCGGGCGCACTTTGCCCCCCGAGGCGCAGCGCGAAGCGGAGGATGTGCTCCGGCTCATCGAACAAACCATTGAACAGGAGGAGAACGACCATGGCATTTGAAGGGCTCAGCCAAAAGCTTTCCGGGGCGCTCTCCAAGCTGACCGGGCGCGGCAAGCTGAACGAAGCCACCGTGAAGGAAGCCATGAAGGAAGTGCGTATGGCGCTTCTGGAGGCCGACGTTAACTACAAGGTGGTCAAGGATTTCTGCAAGACCGTTACCGAGCGCGCCGTTGGGCAGAAGGTGATGGAAAGCCTCCAGCCCGCCCAGCAGGTCATCAAGATCGTCAACGAAGAGATGACCGCTTTGATGGGCACCGAGCACGCCAAGCTCACCTGGTCCAGCTCCGTTCCCACCATTTACATGCTGTGCGGTCTGCAGGGCGCCGGTAAGACCACCATGTGCGGCAAGCTGGCAAACCACCTGCGCAAGCAGGGCAAAAAGCCCATGCTGGCCGCCTGCGATATCTACCGCCCCGCCGCCATCACCCAGCTGCAGGTGGTCGGCAAGCAGATCGATATCCCCGTCTACGAGCACGGCACACAGGATCCGGTCAAGACCGCCAAAGAAGCCATCGAGCAGGCCCGCTACTACGGCCGTGATGTGCTCATCATCGATACCGCCGGCCGCCTCCACATCGACGAGGCCCTGATGGAAGAGCTCCGCCGCATCAAAGCGGAGATCAAGCCCCAGGAGATCCTCTTCACCGTGGATGCCATGACCGGTCAGGATGCGGTCAACGTCGCCAAGACCTTCGACGAGAATCTGGGCATCGACGGCGTCATCCTCACCAAGCTGGACGGCGACACCCGCGGCGGTGCAGCCCTGAGCATCAAGGCTGTGGTGGGCAAGCCCATCAAGTTCTGCGGTATCGGCGAAAAGATGTCCGATCTGGAGCTGTTCCACCCCGACCGTATGGCGGGTCGTATCCTGGGCATGGGCGATGTGCTCACCCTGATCGAAAAGGCCGGCGAGGCCATGGACGAGAAGGATGTGGAACGCCTGGCGGGTCGCAAGCCCACCGAGCTCACGCTGGAAGACTTCCTCCAGCAGATGCAGCAGATGAAGAAGATGGGCGGTCTGTCCAGCATGCTCAGCATGCTGCCCGGCATCGGCAACAAGCTGCAGGATGTGGAGATCGACGACGACGCCATGAAGAAGCCCGAAGCCATCATCCGCTCCATGACGCCCCGGGAACGCCGTAACCCCGGCATCCTCAACGCCAGCCGCCGCAAGCGCATCGCCGCCGGCAGCGGTACCACCGTGCAGGATGTCAACGCCCTCATCCGCCAATTCGAGCAGTCCAAGCAGATGATGAAGCAGATGATGAGCCGCAAAGGCAAGTTCGGGCGCATGAAGATGCCGTTCTAAGGGAACGATACGGGGCTCCGCCCCGCACCCCGGCAGGGGCGACGGAGGGAAGCGCGTGCCCGGTGGGCACAACGGCGAAGCCGTTAGCGACCCGCAGTCGTCAACCGAAGCAAGTGCGGGCTACGGCAGTAGCCTGCACGTCGACTGAGGTTGCGGGAAGAGGCCCCTGCACCCCGCAGTTTGCGCCGTTCCACGGCGCAAAAGAAGCCCCCCGAAAGCCTCCCTTGTGCAAAGGGCGACGAAGGGAAGCGCGTGCGCAGTGCGCACAACGCCGAAGGCGTTAGCGACCCGCAGTCGACAACCGAAGCAAGTACAGACCACGGTTAGTGGGCTGTACGCCGACTGAGGTTGCGGGCCGTAGGCTGGCAGCCCGAAGGGCTGACGGAGGGATTGTACACACCGCTGTTATTCCATCCCCAAAACGGGAACATGGTTTACAGATACATCAACCAAACACACCAACCAGAAGCAGGAGGAATACCAAAATGGTCAAGATTCGTCTGAAGAGAATGGGTATGAAGAAGAAGCCTTTCTATCGTGTTGTCGTCGCTGACGAGCGCAGCCCCCGCGATGGCCGCAACATCGCCGAGATCGGCTACTACGATCCCATGACCGAGCCCGCCACCATCAAGTTTGATGAGGAAGCCGCCAAGATGTGGCTGGCCAACGGCGCTCAGCCCACCGACACCGTGAAGGTTCTGCTCAAGAAGAGCGGCATCATCGAGGGCTAAGCCGCATGAAAGAGCTGGTGGAATACGTCGCCCGGTCTCTGGTGGACAACAAGGACGCCGTGACCGTGGAAGAGACTGTCGGGCCTGAGGCCACCATTCTGGAGCTTCATGTTGCGCCCGAGGATATGGGCAAGGTAATCGGCAAGCAGGGCCGCATCGCCAAGGCCATCCGTGCCGTGGTACGCGCCGCCACCGCCAAGAACCAGAAGCCCGTTTTCGTGGAAATTCAGTAATTCCGGTCAAACAGGGAACCCCCGTGGTACGCCGCCCGGCGGCCTTGCGGCGGTTCCCTTTTGCCATGTTTAAGGAGTTAACGCTATGAAGCAGGAGCATTTGCTCATCGGCGAGATCACCAAGCCTCAGGGCATCCGGGGCGAGGTGAAGCTGCGCCATTACACCGATGATATCGACCGCTTTTTCGATCTGGAAGAGGTGTTCATCCCCGAGGGCAGCGGTTTCCGCACCCTTGCGGTCACCCACGCCCGGGTAAACGGCGATGATGTGTACCTCACCCTTGACGGCATCACCGACCGGGATCAGGCCGAGAAGCTGCGGGGCGCAAAGCTGTATGTGGATCGTGCCCACGCCCGCCCCCTGCCCGATGATGAGGTGTTCATCGCGGATATCCTCGGTCTGCCCGCCTTTGATACCAAGGGCAACCCCATCGGCACCTTGGTGGATGTGCTCACCCCCGGCGGTGTGGATGTGTTCGTGTTCAAGACCCCCAAGGGCAACCTGATGGCTCCCGGTCTGAAGGATGTGCTGGCGGAGGTCAACGTGGAGGAAGGACGCATCGTGCTCAACGAGGTGCGGCTGGCAGAGGTGTCCGTTTACGAGTGAGGGGGGATCCCCCCTCATAAGGGCTCCCCTGTGCAAGGGGCTGAGGGGTTGTAATTGGCTGCAATGCCCAAGCAGGGGTTCGCTGCGCACCCCCAACAAGGCTCCCCTGTGTAAGGGGAGCTGCCGCCGTAGGGCGGCTGAGGGGTTGTGCTTGGCGGTAAAACCCAAGCCGGGTTTCGCTGCGCTGGCGTGTATCAGATCCCCGCAGAACCGCTGCGTGGAACTGGGTGGGGCTGCGCGCCCCACACGGGCGGTCACTCTTTTATGAAAAGAGTGACCAGAAAAGGGCGACACGTTCGCTTTGGTCAAATCCCCTTTAGAGCCGCTTTTTCAGGGCGGCGGGCGCAATCACCTGCTGTTGCCGTTACTGGACAATTTACGCCCTCTTGGCTGTCACACGGTGCGCCCTCTATGCCGCCCCGAAAAAGGGCACAGGGATTTGACGTCGCTCTCTATCGTCGCGGTGCGGGCCGGCAGGTGGGTGCTGAAGTTGGTTTCGCTGCATCCCGAACTTCGAGTTGGCATGCGCCGACAGCCGAG
>JAFXBE010000090.1 GCA_017516765.1 Clostridia bacterium
GCGTGTACGGTGGTTTCGGAACCCTTGCGTAGCAAGGGGTTCCTATCGCCGTTTGCCGCCCGGGGAGCCGTAGGCTCCTAGGCAAACGGTGCAAAAGTCGTCAAAAAAGCCGCCGCAGGCGTGTTTTTTGACGAGCTGCAAGCCGTTGCAGAACAGTTCTTCTGCAACGGCTTGCTTTTCGTTATTCCCTGCTTTCCAGCTCGGCAAACACCGCAGCCATGGCGGCATCATACTCCCGGTAACGGTCGCATTTGCGGATCTTTTTCAGCAGCTTTGCACCGATATCGTAGCCAACGCCAAGATACGCCCACAGCTCCTTCATCTTCATCATTACAAAGGCTTCGGTGCCCAGCAGATCCCGGTAGGCGGCGTACATACGCTCGTGGAAGCGGCGCAGCTGATCCACCGTGGGCTCCTGCCCCCGCAGCTGCCCCACCATGCCCGGGCGCATGAGGAACCCACGCCCCATCATCACCCGTTCCACATCCGGGTGGGCAGCTTCAAATGCGCGTACGTCCTCTGCGGTGTACAGATCGCCGTTGTAGCACAGGACGAAGTTGGTGTGTTCCTTGGCAAAGGCGAACCATTCCGGGCGCACAGGCTCCCGGTAGAGATCCTCCCGGATGCGGGGATGAACGATCAGCTCCGACACCGGAAAACGGTTGTAGATGGCAAGGATGCGCTCAAACTCGGCGGGATCCTTCATGCCCAGACGGGTCTTGATGGAGATGCGCACCGGGCAGCGGTCGAAGATCTCCGACAGGAAGGTTTCCAGCGCCTCCGGTCTGCCCAGAAAGCCCGCGCCCTTGCCTTTGGAGATGACCGTGGAGGACGGGCAGCCCAGATTCAGGTTGATCTCTTCATAGCCCCGCGCGATCAGCTCGTTGGCCACCCACATAAAGGAGTCCGCATCATTGCTCATCACCTGCGGCACCACATTCAGCCCCTGATTGTTGGCAGGGTCGATATCCCGCTTCTCCCGCCCGGTAAAACCCTTGCCCTTGGCAGACACAAAGGGGATGAAGTACCGGTCGGCAGGGGTGAAGCAGTCCCTGTGAGCATTGCGGTACAGATGGTTGGTGATGCCCTCCATGGGGGCAAAGGTGTATTGCACGGACGGTCAGCTCCTTTTGTACGATGGGGATCGCCGATTCCAAAAATCAGTCCTCTGCAAGAAACTCTGCCAGCAAGCGGGCATTGGCGGCTGTATCCGTCTCCAGCACCCACTTGCCGTCCACCTTGATATCCCGGCAGGTGCCGTCGAAGGGCACACGGGCGGTGCTCAGGCTCAGCCCGTTCTGCTGCCAGAGGAGGGGCAGCAGGTTCATCAGATCGTTCAGGGTCAGGTCGGTCTCCATGTTGCTCATGCACTCGGTGGCAAGCCCCAGCAGATCGTAAGGCTCCAGCAGCATGGCCTGGCTCAGCAGCGCGCTGAGCACGTTCTGCTGGCGGCTTACCCGGACAAAGTCGCTGTCCAGACTGCGCACCCGGCTGTAGCTGAGCGCCTGTATGCCGTTCATACGCACCAGACCGCTCTGCTCCAGCGGCTGGGGCGTGATGCCCCGCTCCTTGCAATAAACATTGAGGATCTTATTGAGCGCTTTCCGCTCCGCTTCCGAGATTTCCAGCTCCACGCCGCCCATCCTGTCCACGATGCCAGCCATGGCTGCAAAATCCACCTTGGCGGTACGGTCGATGCGCACGCCGAACACCCCGGTCAGGGTCTGGGAGAGCAGCTCCTTGCCGCCATACACATAGGCGGCGTTCAGCCGGTCGTAGCCGTGACCGGGAATGGGCAGATAGGTATCCCTGAGAAAGCTGACCAGCCGGATCTCGCCCGTGGCGGGCACGATCTGCGCCAGCATCATGGTATCGCTGCGCCCGTTGCCCACATCTGCGGCATCCTCGCCGATCAGCAGCAGATGCAGCGCGGCATCCTCCTGTGCAAAAGCGGCGGTCAACCCGGTAAACAGCAGCACGATGCAGACCGCTGCGGCTGCAAGGCTGCGCAGTTTTTTTCGTATTTGTATCATTCCGTATCCCTCCGTTCGGCGATGTTCCCCGATGATACAAACGAAGCTGCCAGTCTCTTCGTTGCAGGAAAAATCAGGAATAGTCGGTATCGTACACCACCACAAGGCGGTAACGGGGATCCAGACTGTGCAGGTAGGCGGTAAGCGCCTGATGGAGCTGCTCCTTGCCCTTATAGCCCGCAGGCAGCACACAGTCGAACAGCACATTGGTATGCCCCTGACCCGGTACCACCCGGAAATCGTGCAGGCTGAGGCAGGGATCGTTCTCCCGCAGGAACCCTTCCACGCTGCGGCGCAGGCTGTTCACCTGCTCGTCGTCGGTGACAATGGGATCCATATGGATGCAGATGGGCATGTTCAGTTCCTTCACGATCAGCCGTTCCGCATCGTCGATCATCTCATGGATCTCCAGAAGATCGCCGTCCACACTGACCTCGGCATGGGCAGAGGCGATACACCGCCCCGGACCGTAATCGTGCAGCACCAGATCGTGCACGCCCAGAATGCCGTCATAGCTGAGCATCAGTTCCTTGATGCGGCGGATCTTTTCCGGGTCGGGCTTGCCGCCCAGCAGGCTGTCCACCGTGTCCCGGCATACCTCGAAGCCGGCCTTGAGCACGATGAGGGATACGATCACACCGATCCAGCCGTCGATATACCAGCCGAAGATCTCCTGCAGCACCATGCTGACCACCACCGCAGCGGTGGCGATACAGTCGCTGAGGCTGTCTTTGGCGGCGGCGATGAGGGTGCTGTTACCGGTGGCTTTGCCCACCTTGCGGTAGAAGAAATACAGCCAGCCCTTGAGCAGGATGGACAGGATCAGCACAACACCCACAAGCACGGAAACATCCAGCGGCTGGGGATGAAGAATGGCGTTTACGCCATCCTTGAGCAGGCTGAGCGCCATGGTGAGGATGAGCACGCCCACCGCCAGCGAGCCAAGGTATTCCATGCGTCCGTGACCGAAGGGGTGGTCGGCGTCCACAGGCTTCTGCGCCATGCGGGTGGTTACCAGCGCCACCACGCTGCCTGCCGCGTCGGACAGGTTGTTGACCGCGTCTGCCATAACCGCCAGCGAACCGCTGATGAGCCCCATCAGAAACTTGGCGGCTGCCAGCAGGGCGTTTACGCAGATGCCCACCACTGCGCCCAGGGTTCCGTATGCGGTGCGTACCTTGGGATCCTGCGTGTTTTCATAGCCGGGAACAAAACGGCGGATGAGCCATTGGGTCATCAAAAAACCTCCTTTTGGAAAAACGGGCTGCCTTTCGCAGGCAGCCCGTCATGGGATTTGTGGTACTCTGCCCGGACGTACCGGGATGCAGTTTATGCTGCCGTACAGAAAACGTGCTTGCGGTTACTTTTTCCTGCCACGCCCGGCGGTGCGCAGATCCTCGATGGCTGCCCACACATAGCCGTTGATCAGGTTGGCGCTGTACACGCCCGCCAGAATGCCCACGATGATCGGCAGGCTGAATTCCCGGATGGCGCTTACGCCCAGCACATACAGGCACACGATGGTAACAAGGGTGGTAAGCGTGGTTACGAGGGTGCGCCCAAGGCTTTCCTTAACCGACAGATCCACCACCTGCGCGCGGGTAAGCCCCATGCAGGCAGGCTTTTTCTTGTTCTCGCGGATACGGTCGAAGATGATGATGGTATTGTTGATGGAGTAACCTACGATGGTGAGCATGGCAGCGATGAAGGAAGAGTTCATCTGGATGATGCCCCGCAGGAGGACCATGAAGCTGAGCATGATGAGCACATCGTGCACAAGCCCCAGCACGGCTGCCAGACCGCTGGCAAAATCGAAGCGGACAGCGATATACACAAGCATGAGGGCAGCGGCTACCAGCACGCTGAACACGGCATTGCGCACCAGCGTACGCCCTGCCACGGGGCCTACATAGCTGGCGGTGGCGGTTTCGGTGTTCATGCCGGGATAGATCGCCTGCAGCTTTTCCTCCAGAGCAGCCTGCAGCAACTGGATCTCGTCTTCGCTTGCCAGACTGGGGATGCGCGCCTGCATGGCAGTGCCCGCCTCGCCGGCTACGCTGACGGTGCATTCGGTAATGCCCATCTCAGCCAGTGCCTTTTCCACATCGGCCGTTTCAAAGGGCTGACCCATGTCGTAGTTCAGGATGAGACCGCCGGCAAAATCCAGACCGAAGTTGATGCCCAGACCGCACAGCGACAGGATCAGCGCCACCAGCATGATGGCAAGGGAGATACCCACAAACACAAGCGTGGATTTCTTCATGGTCACTGCACCTCCTTTTCGGGCTGCGCATCGGGTGCGCACAGGAACACCGCGGGGTTCTTGATCAGACGGCAGGCGTTGGTCAGCAGGAAGCGGGATACCACAATGGCGGTAACCATGCTCAGCAGCACGCCCAGCAGCAGGGTGGTGGCAAAGCCGCGCACAGAGCCGGTGCCGAAGATGAGCAGCACCACGGCGGCAATAATGGTGGTAACATTAGCATCCAGAATAGCGGTCATGGCGTTTTTGAAGCCGATGCGCACCGCATGGATCAGGGGACGGCCGCCCCTGATCTCTTCCTTGATGCGCTCAAAGATGACCACATTGGCATCCACCGCCATACCGATGCCCAGCACAACACCGGCGATGCCGGGCAGCGTGAGCTGGATGCCGGGGATGATGGCGATGAGGAAGAACAGGGCGATGATGTAAACGGTCAGCGCCCAGGAAGCCAGCACGCCGCAGCTGCGGTAGCGAACGATCATGATCAGCATAACCAGGGCAATGCCGATCATGGCGGCGGTAACGCTGGTATCCAGCGCATCCTGCCCCAGGGTGGCAGAAATGGTATCCAGCTTATCCTGCCGCAGATCCATGGGCAGAGCGCCGCTCTGCAGCTGCATGGCCATATCGGCGGCGGTTTCCACCGTGTAATTGCCGGTGATCTGCACAGAGCCGTAGATGGCGGTTTCCACCGTGGGGCTCATGAGCAGTTCGCCGTCCAGATAGATGGCGATCTGCTGACCGATGCATTTGGCGGTCATATCGCCGAAGAGCTGCTCGCCCTGCTTGGTCAGCTCCAGCTGGATGCAGGGTTTGTTCTCCTGATCGTAGCCCTGGCTGGCGGTCTGCACATAGCTGCCGTCCATGAAGATATTGCCATCGGGGTCGGCAAACTCCAGCTTGGCAGGGGTGCCGATCAGATCCAGCACGGCCTGGGGATCCTTTACATCGGGGATCTCCACACGGATGCCCGTGTTGCCGATCTGGGTAACGGTGGCTTCCGCAAAGCCCTTATCGGTAAGGCGCTGCACCATTACCTGCTGGGTGGATTCCATCAGGGCGGCATAATCAGCGCCCTCGGCCTGCTGTTCCGGGCTGAGGGTGGCTTCGTATTCCACATAGACGCCGCCCTTGAGATCCAGACCCAGAGAGATGCTCTCCGGCCAGTTGCCCGGGCTGGGCACCCAGGGCAGCAGGCGGTACAGACCGCGGCTGTCCAGCTTCATGCCGGTAAGGGACAGGATCCCCACGGCAACGGTCAGCACCAGTACAAGGCTCAGACTGATGATCGCCGCAGTTTTTCTGTTCATCTTACTGCGGCCGCGATTGGTGGCTTTCATCGGGTTGACCATCCTTCCGTTTTGGATATGGCACGCACCGCGCAAAACGAAACAGCGGCGCATATGCAGACATTATACCTTTGTGCTGTGGGTTCCGTCAAGGCTGGGCGGAAGTGCGCCGGTAATGGTCGAAAAAATGAATTTCTTCAAAAACAGAAGAATTTTTTCGATTCAGTGAGCATTTCAGAGAAAACAGCGTATTCCCGTATACAGTTTGACTTTCTTTGACTTTATCCATCTGTTTCTGATTTTTGACTATCTTTGACCTTTGTTGTATCATAAACATGCGCCAAGGGAAAGAAAGCCCGGCGCGGAAGACAAGCAACAAACCAACGAGCCATATTGAAGGAGGATGTACAGTATGATGTATAACATGATGAAGCCCGCCGCTCCCCTGTTCAGCGATCCTTTTTTCCGCGATTTCTTCGGTGTACCCCAGCGCCGCCCCCACCGCCCCGACATGCATGTGCGCATCCATGAGACCGACGCCGCCTACCTGCTGGAAAGCGACCTGCCCGGCGTGGGCATCGAAAACATCACCCTGACCACCGAAGGCGATGTGCTGACCATCTCCGCCCTGCGCCCCGCACCCCGCTGGGCAAAGCCTACCGAGGGCGAGGAGGACAAGCCCCGCCGTGAGATGCGGCTGGAGCGCAGCTTCGAGCTGGAAGGCATCGACACCGCCGCCATCACCGCCGATTATGTGGACGGTGTGCTCATGCTGACCCTGCCCAAGGAGCAGCCGGAAGAAAAGCCCGCCAAGCGGCAGATCGCCATCGGCGGCGCACCCGCGCTGACGGAATAACCGCATAAGCAGTAGGAGGGCTGTGCAGCTTGGCTGCACAGCCCTCAGCTCGTCAAAAAACTCGCCTACGGCGACTTTTTTGACGACTTTTGCACCGTTTGCCTAGGAGCCTACGGCTCCCCGGGCGGCAAACGGCGATAGGAATCCCTTGCTACGCAAGGGTTCCGTTTCCGCCGCACATGTCGCCGGAAACGGATTGGCAGTCAGAGGGCTGCGGCCCTCCAACACCTCTGGAGTTTGTCAGCA
>JAFXBE010000091.1 GCA_017516765.1 Clostridia bacterium
AGCCCCACGAACCGGGGGCGCCCCCGCAGAGCCGAAGGCTCGAGGAGGCGACCAAGCAAGCGGCGCGGGCAGGGAAGGGACCCTGCCCATAAGCGCCGCGGAACTGCTGTCCACTATGAGCGCGGGCGACCCGCCGAAGGGCGGGTCGAACGTGCAAGTAAATCATTTGTGAATTCCCCAAATTCCCTTTTGTTTTCCACCCATCCTATGCTATAATAAAAACGCTGTTTCTTTACAGCTTGTTTTGCTATGGAAAAATAGTCGGCGTGCGGGCGTTCGCCCCGTACCGCCAAGAGTGGGCGGCGCATATGCCGCAAGGAGGATTTGCAGTAGATGAAAAAATCACGTGGGATGATGGGCTATGTGGTCTTGATCGCCAGCTTTGTCATCATTGCTCTCATTCTCAACGGTGCCATGGGCCCCGCGCGGGATCCCCGCATCGAGTACCCTCAGCTGCTCGATGCCATCCGTGAGGATAATGTAAAGGCGGTCGCCATCCGCAACAATTCGCTGGTGGGTCTGTACCGCAACAACTCCGTTACCGCCGAGGCCGATTTCCCCGAGAAGGGGCACGACTTCGAAACCACCATCGGCGAAGACTTTATCGATACCGCCCGCCAGATGACCGCCGTCAAGAACGGCAAAACGCTGGAAGAGGTCAGCGTGAGCGACCTGCCCTTCAAGGTCATCTACCGCGAACCGGTATCCGTGCCGTGGTATGTGGATCTGCTGCCTTTTATCATCATGACGGTGATCACTCTGGGCTTCCTGTATTTCCTCATGGCGCGCCAGAGCGGCGGCAACAGCAAGGTGATGAACTTCGGTAAGAGCCGCGCCCGGGTCAGCGATCCCTCCAAGAACCAGATCACCTTTGCCGATGTGGCAGGCTGCAAGGAGGAGAAGGAAGAGCTGCAGGAGATGGTGGATTTCCTCAAAAATCCCAAGGCGTACACCGAAATGGGCGCACGCATCCCCAAGGGCGTGCTGCTGGTGGGCCCTCCCGGCACCGGTAAGACCCTGCTGGCAAAAGCTGTGGCAGGCGAGGCCAAGGCTCCCTTCTTCAGCATCTCCGGCTCCGACTTTGTGGAAATGTTCGTGGGCGTGGGCGCAAGCCGCGTGCGCGATCTGTTTGCCGAGGCCAAGAAGGCTGCCCCCTCCATCGTCTTTATCGACGAGATCGACGCCGTAGGCCGCCGCCGCGGCGCAGGTCTGGGCGGCGGGCACGACGAGCGCGAGCAGACCCTGAACCAGCTGCTGGTGGAAATGGACGGTTTCGCCATCAACGAGGGCGTTATCGTTATGGCTGCCACCAACCGCCGGGATATCCTCGACCCCGCGCTGCTGCGCCCGGGTCGCTTCGACCGTCAGGTAACGGTCAACTACCCCGATCTGGAAGGCCGAGTGGACATCCTCAAGGTGCACAGCCGGGGCAAGAAGCTGGACAGCACCGTGGATCTGGAGAACATCGCCAAGCGCATGCCCTTCTCCAGCGGTGCAGATCTGGAAAACGTAATGAACGAAGGTGCGCTGCTGGCAGTGCGCCGCCGCAAGAATATCATCTCCCAGCAGGAGCTGGTGGATGCCGTCGCCCGTGTGCAGATGGGCCCCGAAAAGCGCAGCCATAAGGTGACCGAGAAGGATCGCAAGCTCACCGCCTTCCACGAGGCGGGTCACGCCGTGCTGGGCTACCTGCTGCCCGATTGCGAGGATGTGCATCTGGTCACCATCGTACCCCGGGGTCAGGCGGGCGGCTACACCCTCAGCCTGCCCAGCGAGGAAAACGACGGCTACCGCCGTAACGAGCTCATCGCCCGCATTACCATGATGCTGGGCGGTCACGCCGCCGAGCGCACCGCTCTGGAGGATATCTCCACCGGCGCAAGCAGCGATATCAAGCGCGCCACCGAGCTGGCGCGGGGCATGGTCACCAAATGGGGCATGAGCGATACTCTGGGCACCATGTACCTCGGCAGCGACGAGGAAGTGTTTGTGGGCATGGAATTCGGTCATGGCCGGGAATACAGCGAGCAGTTTGCCGCTGCCATCGATACCGAAGTAAAGAACCTGATCGACCGTTGCTACCAGCAGGCGATGGAGCTGCTTGCCCAGCACCGGGATCAGCTGGATGCCGTGGCAGAAGCCCTGCTGGATCGGGATACCCTGAACCGTGCAGAGTTTGAGGCCGTGATGAAGGGCGAAGCCCTGCCCCCCAAGACCGAGGCCGAGAGTGTAAAGCCCGTGCAGGAGCCTGCATCCGCCGCTGCCCCCTTTGCCCCCGCCCAGCCGGAGGAAGAGAGCGGCGAAGCCTTTACCGAGCCGGATACCTTCCGCAAGCAACTGAACGATTCCTGGGCAGAGTTCGAGCGCAGCCTGAAGCAGCACGGTGGTTCCGCGCCCCGGCAGCCCGAGGGTGAGGAAGAACCCGCCGCCCGGGAAGACACCCCCGACGACCAAACGGACAAAGACGAATGAGCATCCAATATCCCATTGATCTGCACATCCATTCCACAGTTTCCGACGGGCTGGAAACCCCGGCGGAGCTTTACGCCCGTGCGCGCAGGGAGGGCATCACCGCCCTCGCCCTGTGCGACCACGACACCGTGGCGGGCGTAAAGGTGATGCAGGATGTGATCCGCACAGACCAACAACAGAATCCGGACAGCCCGCCGCTTCGCTACCTGCCCTCCATCGAGCTGAGCACAGGCGACGGCGGGCATGCCCATTTGCTGGGCTATGGCGTTGATGTGGATGATCCCCGCCTTCTGGAAACGCTGGACACCATGCAGCAGGACCGGGTGGATCGCTGCAAGCGCATTCTGTGCCTTTTGCGCAAGCAGGGCATACGCCTGTGCTGCCATGTGGAGGAGGAGCTGCTGCGCCCCGGTACGGGACGCGCCCACATTGCCCGCGCACTGATGGAGGCAGGTGTGGTGAACACCATGCAGCAGGCCTTCGACCGCTATCTGGCACGGGGCAAGAGCGCATACATCGCCCGCAGGTATATGCCCATTGCCGAAGGCGTGCGGCTGCTGACCGCCGCGGGCGCAACCGTGGTGCTGGCGCATCCCAGCCGCCTCAACCCGGATCCCCAGGGGCTTCGCGCTCTTACCGAAGAGCTGATGCAGGCGGGGCTTGCAGGGCTGGAAGCATTCCATCCCTCTGCCAACCGCCAGCAGGGCCCGTGGATCGACGGCATCGCCCGCTCCCTTGGGCTGCTGGTGACCGGCGGCAGCGACTACCACGGTGACCTGAACTGCTGCACCCGCATGGGGCGCATGCCCTCGGGTTGGCAGGATCCGGAAGGGGATCTGCAGAAGCTGCTGGCGCGGATGGCTGCCCGGTAGACTTTTGATCCGCTCCGGGATGCAAACGCATGCCGGAACCGTTTCTTTTGTGCCCCATCTGTTTCCGTTCTTTCAATCATTTTGACCACACACCAAAGGAGAGCAGTCCGAATGTATCAGCAAGGCAATCCCGGCGACGGGACGGGCGGCGGCGAGTGGAACACCCGCGCCCCCAGAAAGGAAGTTTCCGAAGCGTCCCGGCGCAGAAGAAGCCAATCCCGCGACAATGCCCCTGCGAAGGATGATCAGACCGCGGCTCCTTCGGGAAAAGCCAATCCTGCTCCCGGGCAGCAGAGCGGTCAGCCTCACGGCGGATATGATCCCCGTCAGGGCGGTTATGCGCCGCCGCAGGGCGGATATGCCGCCCCCTACGGGTACGATCCCCGTCAGGCGGGGTATGCCGATCCCAACGGCTATATGCCGCAGCGGGGCGGATACGACCCCCGTCAGGGCGGGTATGCCGATCCCTACGGGTATGACCCCCGGCGCGGCGGGTATGCTGCCCCCTACGGGTACGATCCCCGTCAGGGCGGGTATGCCGATCCCTACGGATATGATCCCCGTCAGGCAGGGTACGCCGATCCCTACGGATATGATCCCCGTCAGGCAGGGTACGCCGATCCCAACGGGTACGAATCCCGTCAGGGCGGGTATGCCGACCCCAACGGGTACGATCCCCGTCAGGCAGGGTACGCCGACCCCAACGGGTACGATCCCCGTCAGGCGGGGTATGCCGATCCCAACGGGTACGATCCCCAGCAGGGCGGGTATTCCGATCCTGCCGAATATGCCCCGGGCGGTTATGCCGATCCGGCTGCGGCTTCCGGGCAGCCCGACGGCGGGGATGCTCCCGGCGGGCTGAAGGGCTTCTTTGCCAAGAACGGCAAGCAGATCGCCGCCATTGCGCTGGTGCTGGGCGTTGTCGCCCTCTGGGCGGCCTTCGGCGGGCGTGGAGGCAGCCCCTCCGGCAACGGCGGCGGGCAGACCACCGCGCAGAACGGCAACGGCACGACCACCACCGTCCCCGGCAATGCGTCCGCCTATGCCAGCCTGTTCCTGCCCAATGTGTATGTGGACGGCATCTGCCTTGCCGACATGACCTACGACGAGGGCAGCGCAGCCGTCTGGCAGCAGGTGAACAACAAAAAGAACAACTGGTATGTGCGCCTGACCAACGAAAGCGGCACCAGCAAGGACATCACCGCCGATATGCTGGGCATCAGCTTCGATCCCACCAGCGCGCTGCAGCAGGCATGGGCGGTGGGGCATCCCACCACAGCCAACGGGCAGGTGGATCAGAAGGCGCTGATCCAGGCCGTGTCGGATGCGCTGGCAACGGAATACCACTTCACCTCTGCCCAGCAGAGCGCGGATACCAGCCCCATCGACACCATCCTGAACACTTTGCAAACCAACGCCTACCGCTCGCCTCAGGACGCGGTGATCCTTTCCTTCAACCCGGACGATTTCGTCAACCCCTTCACCTTCCAGCAGGAGGTATGGGGGCAGTGGCTGGACATCACCGCCGTCAAGCAGGAGATCCTGAATCTGGTCTCCACCATGGAAAGCGGCGAAGTGATGCTCAAGACCACCCCCATCGCTCCCACCGTTACCGTGGCGGATCTGCAGAAGACCGTCACCCTGCGCTGCCGGGCGGTCACCCCCATCTCCTCCAGCTCCACCGAGGAGCGCACCAACAACATCCGCGTGGCGTTTGAGCGCATCAACGGCAAGAGCTTTGCCCACGGCGACAAGTTCTCCTTCAACAAGCTGGTGGGTCGCCGCAGCACCGCCAACGGCTTCTACGAGGCCATCGAGTACGCCTACGGCGAAGAGGTGATGGGCGTGGGCGGCGGCGTCTGCCAGGCCAGCACCACGGTCTATCTGGCAGCCATCCAGAGCGGCATGACCATCACCAGCCGGGATGCCCACTCCAACCCCGTCAACTACACCAGTCTGGGCATGGATGCCACCGTCAGCGACACCCGCGGCCGCGAGGTGGATTTCGCCTTCAAGAACGAAAGCGGCGGGCGCATCTTCATTGCCGCCCACGTGGTGGAAAGCGGCTCCAACCGCCGCAGCCTGCTGTGCGAGGTGCGCATCTACGGCCCCTCGCTGGAAAACGTGTACTATCGTCTGGAAAGCGAGACCGTGGAAGTGATCCCCAAGCCCGAAGAGCCCAAGCTGAAGGAAGACAAGACCGGCGAAAAGGCCTACTATGTGGACGAGATGAAGATGGCTTCCAAAGGCCGGGAGGGCTATGTGGTGGATACCTACCTGTGCACCTATCAGGATGATGTGCTCATCTCCCGTGATAAGGTGAGCACCGATACTTATCCTGCCCGGCAGGATGTGATGTGGGTGGGGGTAAACCTGCGGTAAGCTGTTTTCGCTGCGCTGCATGTATAAGATACCCGCAGTGCCGCTGCGTGGAACTGGGTGGGGCTGCGCGCCCCACACGGGCGGTCACTCTTTTATGAAAAGAGTGACCAGAAAAGGGCGACACGTTCGCTTTGGTCAAATCCCCTTTAAAGCCGCTTTTTC
>JAFXBE010000092.1 GCA_017516765.1 Clostridia bacterium
CTTTATCTGCTTGAGCGTCAGACCATAGCTTTCTGCTATGGCTCGATTTGTTTCACCGGCTGTTTTTCTCTCCCTGATGATTCCCGCAAGTTGCTCTACCTTTGTGTACTTTCTTGCCATGCAAATGACCTCCTGTCGTAGGTTTATTCTACAACAGGAGGTCTCTTTTTTCACTTGTCCGTTGCTTGGGATACTGTCCAGAAAACCGGCATCCGCCGGGCGTTTTCTTATGCCTTTTGGAAGAAATCCCGCTTGTTGAAGGCAGCGGTCATAAACCGCCAGGCAGCCTTGCCGCCGGTAAGCCACTCGATATGGGCGTTGTTTTTGGTATTGACCAGCATTTCCTTCACAAGGAAAGCCGCCACCACATCGGGGTAGTCGCCCAGAATGTTATAGACCTTCTTGGTCTTCTCCGGCAGATCGATGGCTTCCTTGTCGCCCAAAGCTTTTACCGTAAAGTCGGTGATCATGATGCCGGGGCTGAGGCGGCCTACCAGAATGCCGGTCTGCTTTTCCGCGCTCTCCTTGGCAAGGGCCTGGGTAAAGTGGGTTACCGCCCGCTTGGTGGTGCCGTACATATTCAGGCCCAGCATCATGGCATCGTTGCTGCCGTAGCCCTCCAGATTGTAGATCGCGCCCTGTTTTCTTTCCAGCATGGTCTCCATGGCCACCTTGCTGCCCAGCACCGCGCCCTTGAGATCCACATCCACCAGTGTGGAGATCTCCTGCTCGGTAAGCGCCCATACCGGCTCCATAGGCTGGTTTACACCGGCGTTGTTGATCCAGATATCGATCTGTCCGCAGCTATCCACCGCATACTGGGCCAGCGCCTGCAGATCGGCATACGAGGCAGCGTTGCCCGCAAAGGCGAACACCCTGTATTCGGGCGAGAGGGCTTCCAGCTCTGCTTTGGCCTCCTCCACCCGCTGGGCGTTGATATCGTTGAGCACCACAGCCCAGCCGTTCTGAAGGAACAGCTTCGCCATCTCCAGACCCAGCCCCCGGCCGCTGCCGGTGATAACAACCGATTTCATATTCCTTTCCTCCGTTTCTGTAAGACAGGTTCTCCCCGTTTCGGGGTTTGATAGCTGCTGCTATTATACCATGCCACGCGGCGCGGGGCAACGGCTGCGCCCGGCGGCAGCCAAAACCCAAAGAATACCACCCGACCCTTGACAAACCTGCGCCCTTGGGGCTATGCTAACATCTGTTACTACCAATAAAGGAGCAATCAGTATGAAAATCAATCCCCTGAAGGGTATGAAGGATTATCTGCCGGACGAGATGCGCCTGCGCGACTATGTGCAGGGCAAGATTCTGGAAGTATACCGTGCCAGCGGTTTTGAGCGTATCGCCACCCCCATGCTGGAGGATATGGAGAACCTGGACAAGAGCGAAGGCGGCGACAACCTGAACCTGATCTTTAAGGTACTCAAGCGCGGCGAAAAGCTGAACGCCGCTCTGGCTGCCGGGGACGAAAAATCCCTGAGCGATATGGGTCTGCGCTACGACCTCACCCTGCCCCTCTCCCGCTACTATGCCGCCAACCGCGCCAGCCTGCCCACCCCCTTCAAGGTGATCCAGACCGACCGTGTTTTCCGTGCGGAGCGCCCCCAGAAGGGCCGCATGCGCGAGTTTGTGCAGTGCGATATCGACATTCTGGGCGATGACAGCATCAACGCCGAGATCGAGCTGATCGACGTAACCGCCCGTGCCCTGCTGGCCATCGGCTTCAACGATTTTACCGTGAACATCAACGACCGGCGTATGCTGCGCGCTATGCTGACCGCCATGGGCTTTGCCCCCGAAACGCTGGACAGCGTATGCGTTACCTTCGACAAGCTGGACAAGATCGGCCCGGACGGCGTAAAGGCCGAGCTGACCGAGAAGGAATACCCCGCTGCCGCCATCGATGCGCTGGACAGCTTCCTGCGCGCGGGTGATTTCTCCATCGAGCGGGTGGCTTCCTTCCTGGAGGACAAGACTCTGCCCGACAGCCTGCTGAGCATCATCAACACCGTCAAGTCTCTTGCCGACGGCAAGTACGGCATCGCCTATGCCCCCTCTCTGGTGCGCGGGCAGGGCTACTACACCGGCGTGGTGTTCGAGATCACCTGTGCCGCCTTCGCGGGCGCAGTTGCCGGCGGCGGCCGCTACGACGGCATGATCGGCAAGTTCCTTGGGCAGCAGGTGCCTGCCGTTGGTTTCTCCATCGGCTTTGAGCGCATCTGCGGCATCCTTCTGGAGCAGGGGTACAAGGCTCCTGTTGCCGAAAAGCTGGCGCTGCTCTACCGGGACGATGTGCCCTTTGCCGAAGTGCTCCGGAAGGCCGCCCGTCTGCGGGACGGCTACGCCGTTACCGTACTGCCCCAGCAGAAGAAGCTGGGCAAGCAGCTGGGCAATCTGGAAGCCGCCGGTTTCGGTGCGGTAGCATTCTTCGATAACGAAGAGATCAAGCTGCTGGGACAGAAAGCAGAATAATTTTTCATTACCGCCGTGCTTTTGCAGGCGGTTTTTTGCTTAGCAACGCCCCGGCATGGACGATCTGCCCTTTTTTGCACAGGATGTGCATATTTACGCCCCAAAGAGCATATCTATACTATTGGCAAAGATGCCAAACCCTTTTGGAACAATGTCGAAACCGCACCGTTCCAGAACGTGGATTTGCCATTTCTGCATAAATGTGATAGTATATAGACTCACTTGCGCAACAAGTGAGCAACCTTTCCGTAATGGGAAAGCAACTGTCTGCGCCGCCCGTGCGGTGCAAGCGAAGGAGACGATGTGTTATGAAGAAGATCATTTGCAAAGTTGAGTACGATACCGAAACCGCCGAGCTGGTACAGAAGCGCACCTTTGGCGCATTCGGCGACCCCACCGGCTACGAAGAAAGCCTGTACAAGACCCCCACCGGCAAGTACTTCCTGTACACCGTGGGCGGTGCGGAATCCAAGTACACCACCGAGGGCATCAAGCGCATGTCCGCCGCCACCGCAGAGAGCTGGCTGGCACAGGCATAAAGAAGCAACAGGCAAGCCCCCATCCGGAAATGTCCGGATGGGGGCTTGCTGCTTTTATGGGGCATCTGTATACCGCTCCACCCGGAGGTGCAGCTTGTATTTTTCCCGCAGGGCGGCGATCTGTGCCATCATTGGCGAACGGTGATGCAGATCCAGCGCAGCCTGATCCCGCCAACGATCGATCAGCAGCACGGTCTCGGGATCCTCTGCCGGGTAGAAGTATTCGTAGCGTTCGTTGCCCTCTTCTGCCCGCACCGCATCCACGATGCCGCTTTGCAGCATCTCCTCGGCAAATTTCCGGGCATTGCCGCCGGTGCCGGTGTAGTACAGGTTCACGGTAAGGCTCATACCATCATCCCCAAAACAAAAATGGAACGATCAGAAATCAAAATCCTCGTCGTCGTCTTCATACCGGCTCTCCACCTTTGCAAGCACCGTGCCGGAGGTGGTGCACACCAGATCAAAGCCGGTAAAGCCGCCCTCGCCGTCCTCTTTCACGTTCTGCACAGCCATGCGCCGGAAGCCCTCGCAGGAGGGATCGTCGTAGTCGCCGGGGCTGACAGACTCATCGCACTGCCCGCAGTCGGCGCATTCATCCTCCATGGCGAAGAAATCCTCGTGGTCGTACCAGCAGCTTGAGCAGATGGGCAGCTTGTCGGCCTCGCAGCCGTCGCCCTTGATGTGGGGGAAGAAAACCATCTCCCGGGCAGGCATGGTGCGGTTGCAAACGATGCACTTGGCTTCCGCATCGGTCTCCACGCCCTGCTCCGTCTTTTTCTGCTTCGCGAAAGCTTCGGCGCAGCACAGGCCCATGCTGGTTTCAACGTTCAGGTATACCTCCGGGTCCTCGGTCATGCTGCCCACCTTCAGTTCCCGTCTGCCGTGCACGCCGCAGATCCAGCTGAGCGTACCGTGGGAATCCAGGCTGTAGCTGACCACGCCGAAATCGGTGGGGATATCGCAGCGCACATCCTCCATCTTTTTCTCGATCTCTTTGCCGCAATGCCAGCAGCGGTAAACAATCGTTTCGCCGGGTACGCAAGTCTTCGGCCACATGAGGTGCGCCGTCATTTCGTCATCGCCGTAAAACCAGAAGGTGCTGCAGTGGCCGCAGTCGCAGGGCAGCATGGCATGGATCCGGAAGGAAGCTTGTACATGGTACTTGTTCCTTTCGTTATCGAAGTATTTGGTTTGTTTGCGCTTCCCGGATGCGCTTTGGCAGCGGGAAGCAGAACGGTCGCACAATTGTGTAAGATCATTTTATCATACCGGGTGGATCCCCACAAGACCCGACGGGACAAATCGGAAAAGATGTATGATTGCATTGTGCCCGGTCAGGCAGTCATAGTCATTCCGATCCCGGCGCAGCAGCGCAAAAAGGAACCGCCCCGAAAGGCGGTTCCCTTGATTATGTCTTGTTCAGCCGGTTTTACGATCAGCCGAAGTAGCGCTTCAGCAGGCCTTCGAAAGCCTTGCCGTGGCGGGCTTCGTCGCGGGCCATTTCGTGCACGGTGTCGTGGATGGCATCCAGATCCAGCGCCTTGGCCTGCTTTGCCAGATCGAACTTGCCCTGAGTGGCGCCGTTCTCGGCTTCCACGCGCATCTCGAGATTCTTCTTGGTGCTGTCGGTGACTACTTCGCCCAGCAGCTCGGCAAACTTGGCGGCATGCTCGGCTTCTTCGTAGGCAGCCTTTTCCCAGTAGAGACCGATCTCGGGATAACCCTCACGATGGGCCACACGGGCCATCGCCAGATACATGCCTACTTCGGTGCACTCGCCCATGAAGTTTTCACGCAGCATCTGCTTGATGTCTTCGGGAGCATCGGCAGCTACGCCAACCACATGCTCAGCAGCCCAGGTACGGCCTGCGCCCATGGCGGTGAAACGGCTGGCGGGAGCCTTGCACTGGGGGCACTTCTCGGGAGCCTCGGGACCTTCGTGTACATAACCGCAAACCTTGCAAACCCACTTCATAGATGATCGTCCTCCTGATGTTTATGATTTTTGATTCCTGTATATCTTCTGATGCCGGAGGCTTTGCTTTCCTGCCTCCTGACATAGTGATACCCACACCCTGCACAGGTGAAACAGCTTTTTCGACTTTTTTCAAACTTTTTTTCACCGGCGGCAGAAACCCTTCGGATACAAGGGTTTTACTTGTTGAATTCCCCATCGATCTTACCCAGCAACTCGATAATGGGAAGGCTCTGGGGGCACTGGGCTTCGCATGCGCCGCAGCCCACGCACTTGGAAGCGTCATGACCATCCTTTACCAGATTGTTGTAGCCCCAGCTGTGCTTCCATTCCTGCCCCAGCATGGCGCTTTCGTTGTAGGAATGGAAAACCGAGGGGATGGAAACATCGTTGGGGCAAGGCACGCAGTAGCGGCAGCCGGTGCAGCCGATGGGCACACGTGCCAGATAGGTCTTCTTCAGTTCCCGGATCAGCGCCTTGTCGGCATCGGTAAGCCCGCCCACGGTCAGGTGGTCGAAGATCGCCAGATTCTCGTCCAGCTGCTGCTGGCTGCTCATACCGCTCAAAACAGTGGCGACCTCGGCATAATCGGCAACGTAGGCAAATGCCCATTCCACCGCGCTGCGCTTTACCTCGTAGCTGTCCATCAGCTGCTTTACATCCGCAGGGGGATTGGCCAGTGCGCCGCCCCGCAGGGGCTCCATGATCACCAGCGGGATACCCGCCTTGCCTGCCGCCCTGAGTCCCTCTTCGGTGGCCTGCTTGTCATCATCCAGATAATTGAACTGGATCTGCGCCATGCCCCACTTGTCGTAATCCTGCAGAAGCTCCAGGAAAACCTCCTTGCCGTCGTGGAAGGAGAACGCCGCATGGCGGATGCGCCCGTCTGCCAGCGCATCATTCAGGAACTGCCGGTAGTTCAGGCTGCGCATCAGCTCCAGACGATCCTTGTTCATGGCGTGGAGCAGATAGAAATCCACATAGGGCACATCCAGCTTCCGCAGCTGCTCGTCCAGAAGGCGGTTCATGTCCTTTTCTTCTTTGACCAGCCAGATGGGCAGCTTGGTGGCCAGCTTGACCCGCTCCCGGTAGCCATCCTTTAGGGCTAGACCGGTAACGATCTCGCTTTCGCCGTCGTGGTAAGGGTATGCGGTATCCACATAGGTAATGCCGCCGTCGATACCGCGGCGGATCAGGCTGATGGCGGCTTCCCGGTCGATCACCGTCTTACCGTCCTGCTGCATGGTGGGCAGGCGCATACAGCCCATGCCCAGCCGGGATACATCGAAACCGTGTTTACCAAAAGGTACGTATTGCATGATAAAAACGCTCCTTTGCAGATGAAGTTTTTGTTGCTTCTATGATAACGGTAAACAGCGGATTTGTCCAGCAAAAACAGCTGTGATTCTTTACAGTTTTCACCGGTGGCAGACAGAAACAGACCCGGGAGCGCTTCCCGGGTCTGTTGAAAGGATAACCTGTTTACTTTTTCAGTTCGCCAAGCACCGTTTCTTCCATGGCTTCCACTTCGCAAACGGTCTTGTGGCGGATGGGCAGGCTGCCCAGCTGGGAAACCTGCTTGGGAATGGCAACGCCGGAGATCTCCTGCAGCTTTTCGGCGCAGGCGAAAGCGTCCATACCGGCAACAGCTTCCTTGCCCAGCAGGCTGGCCAGAACATCCTCGCTGAACTTGTAGGGGCTGGCGGTAGCCAGAATCACGGCGGGGGTATTGTCGCCGGTCTTCAGGCGATAGTTCTGCAGGGCGCGGCTGGCAACGGCGGTATGGGGATCCATCACATAGCCGTAGCGCTGCTTTACCCAGCGGATCTCTTCGGCGGTCATGGCATCGTCGGAATAATCCGCCCAGAACACCTTGCGGATCTCCTCCAGACGCTGTGCGCCGATGGAGAAGCTGCCGCACTCCTTGAGCTGCTGCATCCATCCCTCCACCACTTTGGGATCCCGGTCGGCATACTCGTACAGCAGCCGCTCCAGATTGGAGGAAACCAGAATATCCATGCTGGGGGACATGGTCTTGAAGAAGGTGCGGTGGGTGTAGTAAGTGCCGGTCTCGAAGAAATCGGTCAGCACGTTGTTGCGGTTGCTGGCGCAGATGAGTTTGCCGATGGGCAGCCCCATACGCTTGGCGTAGTAGCCGGCCAGAATATCGCCGAAGTTGCCGGTGGGCACCACAAAGTTGATCTTCTGCCCCATGCGGATGCTGCCGCGCTTGACCAGCTCGGTATAGGTGGTGAAATAGTACACGATCTGGGGCGCCAGACGGCCGAAATTGATGGAGTTGGCAGAGGAAGGCAGTTTGCCTTCGTCGTTCATCTTCTGATGGAATGCTTCGCTGCCGAAGAGCTGCTTCACACCGGTCTGGGCATCGTCGAAGTTGCCCTTTACGCCGATCACGTGGGTGTTGCTGCCGCCGGTGGTGACCATCTGCAGCTCCTGCACACGGCTTACGCCACCGTAGGGATAGAATACGGAGCAGCTGGTGCCGGGCACGTCCTTGAAGCCCTCCAGAGCAGCCTTGCCGGTATCGCCGCTGGTGGCAACGAGGATGCTTACCTCGCGCTTCTCGTCGTTCTTCTGTGCAGCCTGACGGATGGTATGGGGCAGCAGCTTGAGCGCAATATCCTTAAATGCCAGCGTGGGGCCGTGGAACAGCTCCAGCACGAACAGATCGCCGGAAAGCTCGCGCACGGGGGCGATCTCGGGGGCATCCCATGCATCGGCAGAATAGGCGGCGTTTACCGCTTCCTCGATCTCGGCGATGGAATAATCCTCCATATAGTCACGCAGAACGCGGGCTGCCTGCTCCTGATAGGTCTGCCCCACCAGCAGGGTCAAACGATCCAGAGGGATCTTGGGAAAAACACTGGGTACAAACAGGCCGCCATCCTTGGCAAGACCCCGGAGAATCGCCTGAGAGGTGGTAGCGCAATCGCCGCCGCGGGTAGAAAAGAAGGACATGGTACGTCCCCTCCTTATGACATCATTCCACCCCAATGATACACGTTTTCCTATTATGTGTAAAGACCTGCCTTTGTTTTTTCTTCTCATCAAATTCTCATGTTTCTATCAGCAGAGTTTCACCGTTTTTTGCGTTTCTCCTTCTTTCTTTTCCCATCTCCGGATGGTAAGATAAACACCGTAAACAGGAACAACCATCATCAAGGAGGATCTTTCCATGAACGAGTTCGAACAAAACGACGGTCTGGGCCCGGAGGGCAGCTATTTCGAGGCCAAGGCACGTGCCGAAGAGCAGGCACGGCGCAAGGAAAGCGATGCCATGTTCCCCGTAGGGATCAGCATTCTGTACGTGGTGCTGGGCGCACTGTTCAATCTGTGGCACCCCGGCTGGCTGCTGTTCTTTACCATTCCCCTGCACTATATGCACCCCAAGAACCCCATGGACCTGCTCACCAACCCGGTGATGATCACCCTGATCTATCTGGTGCTGGGCTTCTTCTTTCACCTGTGGCACCCCGGCTGGCTCATCTTCCTGGTCATTCCCCTGTGGCCCATTCTGCGGCGCAAGGCCCGGTAAACGCAGCTGCCTCGTGGACAAAAAGCGCTGACACAGCGCCGGAAGAGGTGAGGATATGTTCCGCTGGTTCCGCCTTTTGGGGCAGCAGCATCTGGGTTTCTGGGCATTGGGGCTGGCCCTGTTCATGATTCAGGAGATCCCCTATCTGATGATGCCGCTTGTCCGGATGGAAGCAAACCCCATTATGACCATGCCGGAATCCTCCCTTGTGCTGGAGAGATGCGAAAAGCTGCTGGGATCACTGTGCATTGCGCTGATGCTCTTTGTGGTGCACCGGGATGCGGTATTCTTTTCGGTAAAGCCCGGCAGGGAAGCCCTGTTCTTCGGGCTGGCCATGGGCGTGCTGCTGCTCAACTTCTTCGGCTGGGCGCTGTACTTTTCCGGATGCCAAACCCTGTTTGTGATGCTGACCTTCATCGTGGCCATGCCGCCGCTGTTCTATGTTTTTATCGGGCTTTGGCGCGCCAATACGCCCCTGACCGTATGCGGCTGTGTGTTCCTTGCGGTGCATTTTGTGCATGTGCTGGGGAATCTGAAAATGACAGTCTGATCCCTGCGGGATGTGCTTTCCCGCAACAAAACAAAGCTGCTGCAGAGTTCTCTCTGCAGCAGCTTTGTGTTTCGCTGTGCCGTTATTCTTCCTTCCCCACCGGCTTCATGCAGATACCGGTACGGGCAGGCAGATACATCTGGAAGCCGATGCGCCCATCGTGAGCGCGGCGGGCGGTGTAGGTAACATCCTTGGCGACCCTCTCCCAACCGCCGAAGGCTTCATCGTCGGTGGAAAGGAAAGCCCGGTAGCGGGCCTGCTCCTCGGGGGCGCAGACGAAAAAGCCGTCATGGCTGCGGGCGGGGCTGAAGTTGAAGATGAACAGTACGCCGCCCCGCTCGTACACCAGCACCTGTCCTTCCTCGTCGATCCACAGGCTGAGGGGTTCGTGGGCGAAGATGATGTTCTCTTTGGCCATTGCCAGCATGGCCTTGTCAAAATCCTGCAGGTAGTGGTAGCGGAGCAGGTGGTCGTCTGCCAGATGCCACTGGCGGCGGCAGTAATAGCTTGACCAGTTGTTGCCCTCCCGGGGAAAATCGATCCATTCGGGGTGACCGAACTCATTGCCCATAAAGTTGAGGTAGCCCTCGCCGCCCAGGGACATGGTCAGCAGGCGGATCATCTTGTGCAGGGCAAGCCCCCGGTCGATGACCGTGCTGCTCTCGCTCAGCTTGGACATATGGGTGTACATGGCGCTGTCGCACAGCCAGAACATGATGGTCTTGTCGCCCACCAGCGCCTGGTCGTGACTTTCGGCATAGCCGATGTATTTTTCCTTGGGGCGGCGTCCGCTGAGCTCGTACCACAGATAACGCATGTTCCAGTTCTCGTCGCTCTGGGTCTTGAGCAGCTTGATCCACATATCCGGCACGCCCATGGACAGGCGGTAGTCAAAGCCCACGCCGCCGTCCTCGATGGGCAGGCACATGCCGGGCATGGCGGACATATCCTCCGCAATGGTGATGGCATTGGGGTTCACCTGCCGGATCAGCTCGTTGGCGAGCTGCAGGTAGGTAACGGCCTCGGTATCGGTATTCATGGAGAAATACTTGCTGTAATCGGTAAAGGCGGTGCCCAGACCATGGTCGTGGTAGAGCATGGAGGTTACGCCGTCGAAGCGGAAGCCGTCAAAATGGTATTCGGTCTGCCAGAACTTCAGGTTGGAAAGCAGGAAGTGGATCACTTCGCCCTTGGCGTAGTTGAACAGCTTGGTATCCCACGCCGGGTGGTGCCCCCGCTCGCCTGCATGGAAGAACTGGTACTCGGTGCCGTCAAACTCATTGATGCCCTCGGAGGTATTCTTGACCGCATGGGAATGCACCACATCCAGCAGCACGGCGATGCCCATGCCGTGGGCGGTGTCGATCAGGCTCTTCAGATCGGAGGGCATGCCGAAGCGGGAGGATGCCGCAAAAAAGTTGGATACCTGATAGCCGAAGGAGCCGTAATAGGGATGCTCCATGATCGCCATGATCTGCAGGGTGTTGTACCCCAACTCCTTGACGCGGGGCAGCACCTTATCCCGGAACTCGGCATAGGTGCCGACCTTTTCCTCCTCCTGCGCCATGCCGATGTGGCATTCGTAGATAAACAGCTCCTTCTGGGGCACAAAGCCTGCATCCTGCCATTGATATTCCGGCTCATCCACGATCTCGGCGCACCAGTTGTAGGTAACGGGATCCTGCACCACACGGGTGGCATAGAGGGGGATGCGCTCCAGCAGCCGGTTCTGGTGAAGCACCACAGTCTTTACCTTGCAGCCGCCCCACAAAGCGTTTTCGCCGGGCAGAAACAATTCAAAATTACCGTTGCCCACAGGGGTCATGGGCAGGGATGTCTTGTTCCAGCCGTTCATATCGCCCATCAGATACAGGGCTTCGGCAGCGGGCGCCCACTCCCGGTACACCCAGCCGCCCTCCGTACGGTGGAAGCCGTAATACAGGTGTCCGTTGGCAAAATCAACAAGCTTTCCTCCATCCGGCAGCAATTCTTTTTTCTTGATCCTGTAATTATTCATACGCAGCTCAATATCGGCTGCAAAAGGCTTCAGGTACGGGTCATACTCAAAGATCCTGTATTCCAAACAGGCCACCTCTTTCATTTTTTGCTTAAAGACCTTCGTACATATCCCCGCGGGGGGATTTTCTGCCTTTATTGTACCCCTTTTTGCGCATGAAGTCAAATCGGCAGATCAGCCGTAAATACCCACAAAACGCAGCGCAGGCGCAAGCCGGGCATCGGTGATGCGGATGCGCAGCCCGGCGGTTTCTGCCCCATCCAGACGGATGATCCGCTTATGCCCGACCACCGTTCCCTCCGCCGCCTGCACCCACTGCCCCTGCCGGAGCACATCCAGTGCAAACCGCTCCACCCGCTGGCTCAGGCGCAGCTGCTCCATGAGCACCACACGGCGGATTGCGACCGGCTCCTGCCAATGCAGGATCACTTGGGTTTCGCCTTCCTCACAGGCGGGCTGATACCAGCTTTCGTCCTTTGTGCGGATGCATTCCGCCGAATGCCCTTCAAGGGCAGGAGATGCTTCCAGCGAAGCGGCATCCAGCAAATTCTGTCCGTAAGAGGTACGCAGATACTCCCCTATTTCATGAAGGCGCGCCACATCGTTGGGATGGAAAAGTCCCTCGTCGGTGGGCGGGATGTTGAGCAGGAACATGGCGTTGCCGCCCACGGATTTTTCGTAAATATCGATCAGCTTCTCCAGCGGCTTTACCTGATCATCCTCCGCCGGGTGCCAGTACCAGCCGGGGCGGATGGAGGTGTTCACCTCGGCAGGGTACCAGATCAGCTCCTGCTCCTCCCGGAGGGCTTCCCGGCTGCCCAGATCCAGATCCCATGCTTTAATAGTGCGCTGCCGGAAGGATGGATCATCTGTCTGCTGGCTCAGGGAGGCGACCTTTTCCGTATCTGCTGTACGGGCAGGCACCACGCTCCATTCCGAAGGGCGGGTATCCCCGGCCTCGTTGCCGCACCAGCGCACATCCGGGCCGCAGATATGGATGCAGCAATCCGGCTGCAGGCGGCGCACGGTATCGTAATAGCGTTCCCAGTCGTAGTACTGCTTTTTGCCGTTGGCTCCCTCGCCGCAGGCGCCGTCCAGCCAGAGGGCGAAAACATCGCCGTAGCCGGTCAGCAGTTCGGTAAGCTGGGCAACGAAATAATCGTCATAAGGTTTGCCGGTCCCGTATCGGGGGTCGTGCCTGTCCCACGGGGACAGATACACGCCGAAGCGCAGTCCGTACTCCCTGCAGGCTTCTGCCGTTTCCGCCACCACATCCCCCTGGCCGCCCTTCCACGGGGTGGCTGCCACGGTATGCGCCGTGTGGCGGCTGGGCCACAGACAGAAGCCGTCGTGGTGCTTGCAGGTAAGGATCAGCCCGGTCATGCCAGCATCCCGGACAGCTCTTGCCCACTGACGGGCGTCCAGCTTTCGGGGGTCAAAAATGGCAGGGGTTTCGGTACCGTCGCCCCATTCCCGGTCGGTGAAGGTATTGACGGTGAAATGCACAAAGGCATAGAATTCCATTTCCTGTGTGCGCAATTGTCTTTCGCTGGGCACGATCTGCACAAGCCGCCGGTCGATGGATTGCTGCATGGCTGCACCTCTGTTTCCTGTTTTGCTGCATCTATTGTACCCCACAGAATGAGCCGCCGTCAAACGGGAAAGGAGCCTTCTCTGCCGCATAACAAAGCCGCATCCTCAAAGCAGAGGATGCGGCTCAGACTGCTGAAAAGCCCATAGTTTTCGATCAAAGTCGCACATCTTGCACCTTCGGTACTCGCTGCGCTTGCAGGGAAACGCTGCGGCGCAAGGATTGTGGGCTCTGCCCACACCCTGCAGGGGAGACGGAGGGAAGCGCGTGCCCAGTGGGCACAACGCCGAAGGCGTTAGCGACCCGCAGTCTCGGGCCGAAGCAAGTGCAGACCACGGTCAGTGGGCTGCACGCCGACTGAGTTTGCGGAGAAAATCCCCCTGCACCCCGCACTTTTTCAACGATTTGAGCCGCATCCTCGAACCGGAGGATGCGGCTTTGCTTTTTGGCTTACTTCGTCTCTTATGCAAGCATGGTGTTTCGGTGTTCGTTCAAGCCGAAGGCAAGAGCCTGAGCTTCTACCGTGTTCAGAAATACCGGATGCGAATCACATCATCATCGATGATATCCGTATCCGCAAACATGGTCACGCAATGATTCTCGCCCTCAAGCATCATCTTATGCTCAATGATCGGTTCAACGAATTCATCGCCGTTTTCATAGGTTCGCAGACCGATTGTCCCGCATTCAACATACCAATAATGCCCACGGGAATCACTGTAATGGTGAATGGCGAAAATGCACTCCGGCTGATCGTATCCGGCCGCCTTCATCACCGCATGGATCTGTTCAATGATCTTGTCTTCGGGAACGCAGGGGTTATTGGGGTCGATCACTCCGCCGTTCAGAATGGCAACGAAATCTTCGAGCGAAGCGCAGGCGTTGATGGCTTCGATCATGGCGTAATTGCCATCACGGGCAAACTGGATCGCATCCGTGAATTTGTAACGGGCAACAAAGCGCTGCTGTTCGGTAAGAAGCTCGTCATATTGCTGTTCCAGCTCATCCCAATGAGCGATCGCAGCCAGCAGTGCTTTTTCGTATTCCGGACGAGATGCGGTGTCCCCTCCCTCTGCGCAGGCCGATACAAAAATCAGCATCACGCAAAAAACGAGAGTACAAAAGCGAATAAACTTCTTCATCATCATTTTCCTCCCTTTCCATCAGTCGTCGTGAAGCCTGCATAAGACAGCGGTAAGCAGCCCGAATGCTTTGGGTCACCTCCTTCTTGCCGGGAATGATGTTTTCCCTTCCACTGAACAAGGCGATACATCTGTTCGAACTGCAACAAAAAAAGTCCTCATCGATTGAGGACTTACGGATCGTTCTGTTTGTTATTTGATCATTCGCACACTTTCGGCGATTTGCAATGCTTCTTCCCGTGTTCCTGTATAGTCGACCATGAGAATCCGATTGTCGATATTCCACAGGATGGACACCCAACGATCTTTTTCACTGATCATCGCCGCATGACCATTGAGCAAGACGGCTTCAACAACAGCATTTTCTGTATCAATCGTTCCCGTTGTACCATCACTCATGTCGCAGAACCACAGATGCGTACCATCACTATGCGTATAGAAAACCGTATCTGACAGAACATCTGTCAATACCATTCCCTGAGGAATATAGGCAGGGTAGTAAAAGCCGTCCCATTCAGCCGGTACATCCAAATATTCTCCGGTTTCTTCCAAACCGAATTCCGTATACTTCTGCTCTATGTTCATGATCAATTCCATTACCTTGACCCTGACAGTGGAGTCCGCTGCAATGGCAACGGTCAGACCGAGGTAACAGAGCAGCAGTATACTTGCAACAACTCTTACCGCAGTCGGGATAACGCTTCCGGCTACTTGCCTGATCCGGCGCATGCGGTATTCTTGGTTGATGTGCCTCTGCATCCGCTTCTCGCCCTGCATAACCAGCTGCTCCAGCTGCACATCCTCTTTGATCTCCCGCTCGCGCTTTTCCAGCTTGTCTTCCGCTTCCGCCAGCAATGCAATTCTGAGCTTCAAATCGGAAAGGTCTTCAAAGAGTTCTTCCACGCTCTTTGGCGGAACGACTGTTTTAGCCATTCTCATCAACCTCCTTGATGATCTTCAGCAGATGCCGGCGTGCCCTGCTCAGATAAGCACGAACGCTGTCCCGGCCGATATTGAGCGTGCGTGCGATCGCTTTGTCATCCATATCATCCACATATTTCATTTGCAGCAGAATTCGTTCCCTTGAAGGAAGCATGGAGACGCTCTTCCGGAGAATCTCTATCTCAACCGTTTGCAGAAGCCGATCATCGACCGCGCCCTCCGCAGGTATTTGGTTGATCGTCTCCTCATCATCGGGTATAAAGGCGTACTTCCCTTGCCGATCCCGCTTGCGGACATAATCGATGGAATTATTCCTGACAACAGCGGCGATATACGAACGTATTCGGGATGTTTTGATTTTGCGCAGGATATCAACGCCTTCAATCATTTCGGTGATTGATGCAGCAACCATGTCTTCGGCGATCTGAGGATCGCGGACAACATTCATGGCAACAGCATACATCAGCTTTCTGTACTCAAGGTATACCTGCGTGATGAATGCACGATCATCATCGTTGTCAATGGCCAGTATCATCAAAGGAAGTGCGATCAATGCCTGCGATCCTCCTGTTCACGGTGTGCGTAACCAATATAGGTTTGTATCTCTATTCCGCTTTGACCGCTTCCCCGCCCTTGGCGGCAAAGCCGTGCATCCAGGTTTTGTTCTTGAGCCGGATGGTGCACCAGACCGTTTTGATGATGTAGTCGATCTTCAGGAACACATAGATCCAGAAGGGCGAAAGGAACCACACATACCCTGCAAAATAGCCCAGGGGGATGGATACCAGCCACATGAAGGCAATATCCGCCACCATCAGGAAGCGGGTATCGCCGCCGTTGCGCAGAACGCCCTTGGTGAGCATGGACTGGGTGGCCTGGAACACCACCATGATGGAGATGGCGTACATCAGCTGGAAGGCGATGTCCTTGGTCTCCTGCGTAATGTTGTAGGCATTGATCACCGGCGGGCACACCACAAGGATGATCAC
The DNA here is from genome assembly GCA_017516765.1 of Clostridia bacterium. Classification (GTDB taxonomy): domain Bacteria; phylum Bacillota; class Clostridia; order Christensenellales; family Aristaeellaceae; genus Limiplasma. The sequence goes on from JAFXBE010000092.1 coordinate 15,783, forward strand.
CGCCGCCAGAAGCCCCATCAGCACGCTGAGCATCAGGAAGGTAACACCCTGCCGGTATGCCTTGTCCCGGTCGCCCTGTCCAAGGGTGTTGCCGGTCATTACGCCGCCCGCATTGGAGATGCCCTGATTGGCGACCGTAGACAGGCGCACCGTCTGGGAAACGATGGCGTTGGCGGATACAAAGGACGCCCCCAGATGTCCGATGACGATGGATACGGCGGTGTTGCCCAGCCCCAGCAGGAAATCGGAGACGATCACCGGCACGCTGTAGCGCAGATAGGGGCGGAGCATATCCCGGCATTTGCCGAACAGATGCTTTACCCGCAGCCCGATGCGCTTATCCAGCACCATCAGATACACCAGAATGATGGCGGCTTCGATCACACGGGCCAGCACCGTTGCCAATGCAGCACCGGCGATCTGCATCTCCGGCAAGCCCAGCTTACCAAAGATGAGAATGTAGTTGAGCACCAGATTGGAGCCGAAGGAGATGATGGAGGCCACCAGCGGCAGCCGCACCTGACGCACCGAACGCAGCACCACCGTTACCGGCACGATAATGCCCGTGAGCAAAAAGGTGGGCGAACTGATGCGGAAATATAGCGCCCCTGCCTCGATCACCTCCGGCTCGCTTGCATAGATGCTCATCACGGCTTCGGGGGCAAAGAGGGTCACTGCGCCGAATACAAGGGCAACGCTCAGGCTTACCCGCAGCATCAGGGTGACCACACGGCGCACCGCCTGCACATCCCCCGCGCCCCAGTACTGGGAGGTAAGCACCGCCGCACCGCCGCCGATGCCCAGACACAGGATCTGGTAGAGCGAAATAAACTCGTTCGCCAGCGACGAGCCGGACAGCTGGATCTCGCCGTATGCGCCCAGCATGATGGTATCCAGCATATTCACAGCAATGGTGATCAGGTTTTGCAGCACCACGGGCAATGCCATGATCAGCACGGTTTTGTAAAACCCTTTGTCCCTTACGAACAGTTTGTTCAGCATGTAGGCAGCCTGCTTTCTCTGGTATGTTGCATATTGTTGAAAAACCCGCCAGAGGCGGGTTTTTCAACAGATTATCGGGGGGGATCAGCCCTCTTCCACGCGGAGCAGGCTTTCCACAGAGGCCACATCGGGCGTGATCTCGCGGACGGCTGCCTGCATTTCCTTCTCGTAGGCGGCATGGGTGATGAACACCAGCGTAACGCGACCGTCCTTCACCTCGCCCTTCTGCTGCATGGCGGCAATGCTTACGCCATGGTCGGCAAAGGTCTTGGCAACGCCGCTGAGCACGCCGGGGCGATCCTGCGCCCGCATGCGCACATAGAAGGAGCAGCGCCAGTCGGTGTTGTTTTCCAGCGCAACGGTGGGATACAGATCGTTTTCAAAGGTGGGATAGCAATGCTTTGGCGCAGAGGCAGCGCGGATCAGGTCGCTGACGATGGCGCTTGCGGTGGGCAGGTCGCCCGCCCCCCGGCCCATGAACATCATTTCGCCGCAGGCGTGACCGTTCAGGTACACGGCGTTGAATGCGCCGTTGATATTCGCCATGGGGTGATCCTCCCGGATAAAGGTGGGATGGACACGGGTCTCCACCTTCAGCCCGTCGCGCTTGGCGATGGCCAGCAGCTTGAGGGTATAGCCCAGTTCCTGACCGCAGCGGATATCCTCTGCCTGCACGCCGGTGATGCCCTCCACATACACATGCTCGAAGGGAACGCGGCCGTGGAAGGCAAGGCTTGCCAGGATGCTCAGCTTATAGGCGGCATCCAGACCCTCCACGTCGGAGGCGGGGTCGGGCTCTGCCAGACCCAGACGCTGGGCATCCTTCAGCACGGCGGCATACTCCTCGCCCTCTTTGCTCATGCGGGTGAGGATGTAGTTGGTGGTGCCGTTGACAATGCCGTACAGCCGGTCGATCCGGTTGGCCTGCAGGCTGTCCTCGATGGTATGGATGATGGGGATGGCGCCGCAGACGGCAGCCTCGTAGTAGAGGCCTGCACCGCTTTCCTTGGCGGCCTTCTGCAATTCGTGCCAGTGCAGGGCAAAGGCCACCTTGTTGGCGGTAACCACGGTCTTGCCGTGCTGCAGGGCAGCCAGCAGATAGCTGTAGGCAGGCTCCTCGCCGCCCAGAAACTCCAGAATGATGGAGATCTCGTTATCCTCCAGCAGGTCGTTTACGTTGCTGGTGAGCACCTCCCGGGGGATCTCCACATCCCGGGGCTTGTTTACATCCCGCACCAAAACACGCTTTACCTCGAAGCGCAGACCGGTACGGTGGGCGATCTCTTTGCTGAAGCCGTTCATCAGCCGATAAACGCCGCCGCCTACGTTACCGCAGCCGAAAAAACCTACTTTGATCACATCACTCATGGGTGTGCCTCCTTACCGGTTGCGCTCATAAAGAATGCGCAGACCCTTCAAAGTGAGAATACCGTCCAGTTTATCGATCACGCCGGTCTCTTCCGAAACCATCAGCGCCATGCCGCCGGTGGCGACCACCAGCGCATCCGGGGCGTTCAGCTCCTTGCGGAAACGCTTTACAAGATAACTAACCTGACCGATGTAGCCGTAAATAACGCCCGCCTGCAGGTTGGTAAGCGTGGTGCGCCCGATGACGCTTTCCGGCTTAACCAGCTCGAAACGGGGCAGCTTTGCCGTGCCGCTTACCAGGGCTTCGCTGGTCAGCTTGAGCCCGGGACAGATGCAGCCGCCCAAGAAGGAGCCCTGAGCATCGATGGCGCCGAAGGTGGTGGCGGTGCCGAAATCGATAAAGATGCAAGGCCCGCCGTATTCAGCCTGCGCCGCAACGGCATTGGCGATACGGTCGCTGCCCAGCTCCCGGGGGTTTTCGTACTTCAGGTTGATGCCGGTCTTGATGCCCGGGGCAACCATCATGGGCGTTTTGCCGAAGTAGTTCTTGCACATATGCTCCAGCGTATAGTTGATGGTGGGCACAACGCTGGACATAACGATGCCCTCCACATCGTCGGGGCTGTAGCCCTCGTGGGCGAAAAGCCCGGTAAGCAGGAAGCCGATCTCGTCGGAGGTATAGCTCTTGCTGGTGGACATGCGCCAGTACTTCTTCATTTCGGGGCCGTCAAACAGGGCAACCTTGATGTTGGTATTGCCCACGTCCATGGTCAGGATCATCGGGGATCATTCCTCCCGTTATTGCTTTCTTACCCGGCGCAATGCCGCCAGAATGGGGGTGCAGAGGATCGCCGCGGCGATAGCCTCGCAGCTGCCTGCGATCAGTGCGGTGCCGCCGATCAGCCCCAGCACGGGTGCGGCATCGATGCCGTTGATCACGTAGAACAGCAGCATCAGACCCAGATAGAGAACTGTGTTGGTCAGGCTGCCGGCGACTGCCGCCACGCTGACGGCAAGGTTCTCGTTATCCTTGCGCAGCATGCTGTACATGCCCCACGCGCTGAGGGGCACGCACAGACGGGGCAGGATGCTCATCACCGCCACGCACAGGGGGGAAGCTGCCATCAGGGTCGCCACCAGCGCGGAGGGCTTGATGAGAGCGGAGATAAAGCTGGTAAGACCGAAGGCCAGACCGAGGATGAGACCGTTCTTCCAGCCCATGAACAGGGTGCCCACGATGACCGGCACACACAGGATGGTCACATTGATAAAGCCCAGCGGGATCAGCCCCAGAGGGGTAAAGCCCAGCAGCACGATGAGAGCCACGAACAGGGCGAGCAGGACGAAATCTTTCAGTTGCTTGTTCTTCATGGTGTTTTTCCTCCTTCATTCGGGCTCACGGGGATGCCCGATGCGTTTTCCGTGGATACGGGATACAGGGAACCGATGGCTGCGTCCGCCTCCCGCAGGATAGCGGCAAAGCCAATTTTTATTATAATATGAAACACGATAAATGTAAAGAAAGCCATTGTATTAGAACGGCATTCCCGTGTAGCGCTACAATACATGTTGGACAGTAAGAGAAAAGAAAAGAAGGATTGGCTCATGTGGTATAGTTGAGTTGCGACACCAAACTGTACGAAAGGAGCCAAATCCTTCATGAAGAGCATAACACAAGACATGAGGTA
>JAFXBE010000093.1 GCA_017516765.1 Clostridia bacterium
CAGCGCGATAGCGCTCCCGCAGTGCCGAAGCCCAAAGCCGACCACAGGTCGGCTTTGGGCCGCAATGCACGCCGCTGGTTTCGGATTGACAATCGGAGGGCTGCGGCCCGACCATACCTCTGGGACTTCTTTGACAGTCTGGGGCTGCCGCTGATGCGGCGGCCTTTTTTTTGCGCACTAAAACACCGCAAGCCCTGTTTGGCTTGCGGTGTGAGGTATTTACTCCCCGGCTTCCGGCAGGGGCTCCACCGCCAGACCGGCGATCAGACCCAGCGCATAGGTCTGCCCCGCAAAGGGCAGGGTCTCCAGCGGCTCGGTGCAGGGCACCAGCGTATCCTGCCGGGGATCGTTCACGGCGATGAACCAGTAGGCATCCGGATCGTCCGCCGGCAGCGGCACGCCGTCCACGGCAACCAGCGTAAGCCTCTCCCCGCCCTCTTCGGGCAGCACCTGGATCAGCTCCAGCGACAGAAGGGCATCCACCAGCAGATCGCAGTCGCTGCGGAGATGATATACGCGAGTCAGCCCGTCGGGAAAGACCACCACCATGGTCATTTCGTTGGCACCCTCGCCCAGCTGCACCGTTTCGGTGCGGGGCAGGGCTTCTTCTGCCAGCGCGCAGGAAATGAGCAGCACGGCACAGAGCAAAAGCGCGGCGGTTCGCTTGAGGATCGTCATCGGGGATCGCTCCTTTCGGTAAAAACCATGGGCAGGGATAAGCTCCCTGCCCATTCAGTATATCGCCGGCACACGGCTGTGTCAAACAGAGGCTGTAACAATGCGCGTCTCAGCTTGCGCTGGGGCGGGCGGGGGTGTCCTTGATCATCCGGCGGATGTCGTCCATGACATTGACCACGCTCTGGCTGTTTTTCATGGACTTTTCCACCTTCTCGATGCTGCTCATCACCGTGGTGTAGTGGCGGCCGCCGAAGGCCTCGCCGATCTTGGTCAGGCTCAGCCCCATCATCTCCCGGACCAGATACATGGCCATCTGCCGGGGTACGGTGATGTCGTGGTTGCGCTTGGGGCTCTTGAGATCGTCCACGGTGATGCTGTAGTAGGTGGCGACGGATTCCTGGATCAGCTCGGTGCTGATGGGGCGGGTATCCCGCTTGAGCAGCTCCTTGAGCGCTTCCTGCGCCAGCTGCATATCCACCGGGCGGCGGGTAAGACCGGAATAGGCGGTGAGGCGGGTCAGGCTGCCCTCCAGCTCGCGCACGTTGGTATCGATCCGCTCGGCGATGAGCACCAGCACATCGTCGGAGATGATCAGGTGCTCAAACTCGGCCTTCTTGCGCAGAATGGCAAGGCGGGTCTCGAAATCGGGACGCTGGATATCGGCATTGAGACCGCCCTCAAAACGGCTGCACAGACGCTCCTCCAGCTTCTGGATCTCCCGGGGCGGCTTGTCGCTGGTCATGATGATCTGCTTGCCCGCCTCCTTGAGGTGGTTGAAGGTGTGGAAAAACTCTTCCTCGGTCGCGCTCTTGCCTGCGATGAACTGGATATCGTCCACCATGAGGATATCCGCATTGCGGAACCGGTCGCGGAATTGCTGGTTGCGGTTGGTCTGCATGGCGTTGACCAGCTGGTTGGTGAACTCTTCGCTGGTGATGTAGACGATGTTCATCTCCGGGTGCAGCTCGTGGGCGTAGTGACCGATGGCGTGCATCAGGTGGGTCTTGCCCAGACCCACACCGCCGTAGATGAACAGCGGGTTATACGCCTGGGAGGGCACCTCTGCCACCGCCAGGGAAACGGCATGGGCGAACCGGTTGCCGCCGCCCACCACGAAGGTATCGAAGGTGTACTTGGGGTTGAGGGTGGTCAGCAGCGAGCCGCCATGCTGGTTCTGCAGCTCTTGGGCGCGTTCCTCCACCTCGTCGCTGCAGAGTACCTCTACGGTGATGTTCTTGCCCGCTGCCTTGCACACCGCTTCGGAAATGGTGGGCAAAAAGCGTTTGATGCCGATATCGAACATCAGCTTGTTTACGCACTGCAAAAGCAGATGATCGTTGATAAGATCGTGCAGCTTCAGGGAGGATTCCACCCAGGTTTCGTAACTGAGGCGGTTCATCTCTGTTTGCAGGATCTGACAGGCGTGGGACCAGATTCTTTCGGCTTCGGACATGATCGTAAAACCCCTTTGTGGTATAAATGATGTATAATATTTGTCTGGTTTTCCACATAAAAACGCCTTGTTTTTCGGCAATTGTGGAAAACGGAATACGCTGTGGAAAACACATTCCGCCTCTCTGCGGCGGGGTGTTTATCATATCAAAAGCATTGTAATTTGGCAAGTACAGTCGATCGCTGCCGTTTGCATAGCAGCCGCACGGCTGGAGCAGAGCCAAAACAAGTTCTTGTGTGTGGAAAAATGTCAGACACAAGACGTAGTCTCTTGACAGATCGAAAATGTATAAATACAACACAAAAGATGCATAAAAATTATTTATTAACATGATGTTACTGTTTTTACCAGTGAAATTCCTTTGCAGGCAACAAGGAATTGGCCGTTTCGTGTAGAATGTTACAAAGAAGACACAAAAACGTAAAGCATACAAAAGGGGAGGTGCAGATCCATGGCGATTCCTGTCATGCAGCAGGAGGTAGAGCAGGCGATCCGGCCGCTGCTGGGCGCAACATTGATGGATTCCTGCCCTCTGACAGAGGATCTGACAGCCTTTCTGCGTGCATACGCCCCCTACCGGCAGGGGCTGGAGGAATTCCGCGACGAGCTGGAAGCGCTGCTGGAGGACCGGCTGAAGCGCTACACCCACGGCAGCATGCTGGTGGTGACGGATCGTTTCCGGACGATCCATCTGGGGAAGGAGCAGCTTCGCCGCCTTACCGACGAGGTGATGGGGGTGCTTTTTGACAAGCTGACCCCGTTTTCCGCCAATTTTCTGAAGCTGAACGACTACAGCCTGCGGGTGCAGAGCCTGAGCGCGCTGCGGGTGCTGGTGACCAGATATTCTTCCTATTACACGGAAGAGCAGCTGCACTTCATCGCCCGGATGATCCGCGGCATTTATCCGCCCGAGCGGTATCAGGGCTGGCTGCCGCCGGAGCTGTAGGGAGAGCATAATCCCCCATGGGATCACATATCCTATGGGGGGATTTATTCTTTTGGGCCGTGGCAGGGGGATGGATTTTTCCCGGTGGGGCTGGGTATAAGATACCCGCAGTGCCGCTGCGTGGAACTGGGTGGGGCTGCGCGCCCCACACGGGCGGTCACTCTTTTATGAAAAGAGTGACCAGAAAAGGGCGACACGTTCGCTTTGGTCAAATCCCCTTTAAAGCCGCTTTTTC
>JAFXBE010000094.1 GCA_017516765.1 Clostridia bacterium
CCATCGCCTTGCAATTACCCCTACCATCAGTCAGGCTACGCCTGACAGCTTCCTCCCCCGCTGGGGGAAGAAGCCTTTTTGTTGGCTGTTCCAGCCGCTCGACAGGCTAACCTATGGTAACTTGTTGTTTTCTTGGCTGTCGGCGCATGGCATCTCGGGGCTGGGGATGCAACAAAACCAACTTCAGCAGCCGACAGCCGGCCCGCACCGCGACGATAGAGAGCGACGTCAAATCCCTTTGCCCTTTTTCGGGGCGGCATAAAGGGCGCACCGTGTGACAGCCAAGAGGGCGTAAATTGTCCAGTAACGATAACAGCAGGTGATTGCGCCCGCCGCCACGAAAATGGGCAATTAAGAGGGATTTGACCAAAGCGAACGTGTCGCCCTTTTCTGGTCACTCTTTTCATAAAAGAGTGACCGCCCGTGTGGGGCGCGCAGCCCCACCCAGTTCCACGCAGCGGCACTGCGGGTATCTTACACACGCCCGCGCCAGCGAACCCCTGCTTGGGCATTGCAGCCAAGCACACCCCCCAGCCGCGCAGCGAAAGATTGTACCTCCTTTGCACCCCAGCATGCGCAAACATTGCATCCAAACCGCAATTATTGTATAATATCCTTGTCGGGATACACCTCCCATCCACGGGAACATCCCCCCGGCACATTTGGAAAGGACGGATGTAAGAATGATGAAGAAAATGCTTTCCCTGGTTCTTTGCATTGCCATGCTGCTGAGCGTGTGCCTCACCGCCGGCGCAGAAGAGCAGCCCCTGAAGGTGGGTCTGTGCATTGCCGAGTCCCTTGGCGATAAGGGCTTCTACGACAGCGCGGACGAAGGTCTCAAGCGTCTGGGCGCGGATTACGGCGTTGTGGGCAATGTGGTGGAGTGCAAGAACGACGGCAGTCAGTTCCTGCCCGTGCTGGCAACCGCTGCCGAGCAGAACGACGTGGTCGTGGCTGTGGGCTGGCAGTTCTGGGATGCTCTGGTGGAGGTTGTTCCCCAGATGCCCGAAACCAAGTTCATCTTTATCGATAACGCTATGGACGAGATCCCCGAGAACATGCTGTGCATCACCTATAAGGAGAACGAGGGCAGCTTCCTTGCGGGCTACATCGCCATGAAGATCTCCCAGACCGGCGTTGTTGGCGTTGTGGGCGGCGAAGACAGCGCCACCATCAACAACTTCATCGTGGGCTACACCCAGGGCGCGAAGTACGCCAACCCCGAAGGCACCGTGCTGGATCCCGTGTACACCAACGACTATGAAGACGTGCCCAAGGGCAAGGAAACCGGTCTGAGCCTGTACGGCAAGAACGCCGATGTGGTGTTCGCCTGCGCCGGTAAGGCGGGTCTGGGCGTGTTCGAAGCCGGCGCCGAAACCCAGAAGCTGGCCATCGGCGTTGACAGCGACCAGAAGGCCGAGAATCCCGAAGTGGTCGCCTGCTCCATGATGAAGCTGGTGGGCGACAGCATCTACGTGACCATCGAAAAGCTGGTGAAGGACGGCGAGTTTGCCGGCGGCACCGTATGGGATGCCGACCTGTCCACCGGTCTGATCGCCATCGGTTACGGCGATGATACCATGACCCAGCAGGTTTCCCCCGAGCTGAAGACCGAGGTGGAAGAGCTGGCACAGAAGATCATCAACGGCGAGATCGTGGTCGAATCCACCCGCTGATTGGCACAGAACCAAGCAACCATGGGGCTGGCATGCCGGTAACGGCATGTCCAGCCCTTTATGACATTCTTTCGGGAAAGGAAGAAATGCGATGATGAAGAAGCTGTTTGCCGCGCTGGCTGCGCTGGCGCTGTGCCTCTGCGGCGTATGCGGCGCATGGGCAGAAGCCGCGCCGGACTACGATATCTTTGAGGATAACTGGTATGTGAGCACCGCCCAGTATATGACCGAGCAGATGAATGCCCTTGCCGATAACGAAACCTATGTGGAGCTGTTCATCGGCATGGGCGAGGATACCGACGGCTTTGCCGATCAGATGGCTGCGCTGAAGGGGCTCACCCCGGATGCCTGCAATATCTATCTTCTGCGCACCGATGCGCTGGAATCGCTGGCGGCCAAATATCAGATGGACGAGTTTACCGTCGCCGCCAACCGCGATGTGATGGAAAACCTGCTGCGCCGGATGAACATGAACCTGCCCGGTCTGCTCAACGCCTCCGTGGGCGGCAGCCTGTGGATGGCCATTGCCAGCGCCCTTACCTACACCGAGACCTTCATCATGCCGGAGGACTTTGCGCCCCAGGCGGTGCTGCTGCTCTACGGCGACTGCGAAGCAGCGGTGCTGGTCACCTACACCCAGACGGGCGAAAACACCATTACGGTAAACGGCACCTTCGTTCGCCACGAGGTGTATAACGATCCGGTAGCGCAGGAGCTCTTCGATCTGCTGTGGGAGCGTCCGTAAGCGGCTGTGCGCTGCACCGCTGCGGGAGCGTTTTTCCCTTCCGCGGCGGCGCAGCCCCTTGCCAAGGGCTGAGGGAGGATCATCAACCTTTGGCAAGGGGCTGCCCGCACGGCAGACCCCGGGAACACTTGTCCCCCCTTTTTAGCGGGAATGCAACAGGAGGAACAGGATGAAACCGAAGAAGAGTAGAAAATGGCTGCTTGTCCTGCTGGCGATCCTTGTGCTCATCGCCGGTCTGGCGGTATACGCCACCACAAGAATGGGCTTTTTCGGCGCACCGGATCAGTGGCAGAACTTTTTGCTCATCGGCACCGACACACGTGCGGACGAGGCCGATGCGGGACGCTCGGACACGATGATCATCTGCTCGGTCAATCTGGGGCGGGGCGAGGTAAAGCTGGCGTCCCTCGCCAGGGATATGTGGGTGGATATCGCCGGGGAGGAATACGGCGAAAACAAATTGAACGCCGCCCACCGCTACGGCGGCCCTCAGCTGTTGCTGGATACCCTCAACGAAATGCTGGGGCTGGAGCTTGAGGAGTATGTGTCCATCAACTTTTACGGGCTGATCGATATCGTGGATGCCCTTGGCGGCGTGGATGTGGAGATCTCCAAGAGCGAAGCGGGGGTCATCAACAAGGATGTGTACAACGACTTCCCCCATGCGCAGGTTACCAAAGTGCAGGGCGGCGTCGCCCACCTGAACGGCGTGCAGGCGCTCACCTTTGCCCGTACCCGCAGGCTGGATAACGACTTCGGGCGCACCCAGCGGCAGCGCAGACTGCTGAGCGCGCTGCTGGCGGAGGTGAAAAAAAGCTCCCCCGGCGAGCTGTACAGCTTTGCCAGAACCTGCATGGAGCATACCTCCACCAACATCGGCTTCGACCGGATGCTGGAGCTGGGCGGCACACTGCTGCGCAGCGGTCTGGACGGCTTTGAGGAGCTGTCCCTGCCCTCCAAGGGCAACTACCGCAACGTGACCCGTAAAGGCTCGTCCGCCATTGCGTTTGATGCGGAGCAGGTGGCAGAAGAACTGCGGGTGTTTATTTACGGAGAATGATCGGGATGGGGGACACACCATCCCCAACGCCTTGCAATTACCCCTACCATCAGTCAGGCTGCGCCTGCCAGCTTCCTCCCCCGCTGGGGGAAGAAGCCTTTTCGGTTGGCTGTCTACGGAGGGGGACAGCCAAGCATACGAGCCTCCCCTGTGAAAGGGGCGACGGAGGGAAGCGCGTGCGCAGTGCGCACAACGCCGAAGGCGTTAGCGACCCGCAGTCGACAACCGAAGCAAGTACAGACCACGGTTAGTGGGCTGTACGCCGACTGAGGTTGCGGGCCGTAGGCTGGCTGCCCAAAGGGCAGAC
>JAFXBE010000095.1 GCA_017516765.1 Clostridia bacterium
ACCGGTGATGGTGGGAACGCGCTGAGCGGAGCCGATGAGTTTGCCGTTCAGTTCGGGGATAACCAGGCCGATAGCCTTGGCAGCGCCGGTGCTGTTGGGAACGATGTTGGCAGCGCCAGCACGGGCACGACGGAGGTCGCCCTTGCGATGGGGGCCGTCCAGGATCATCTGGTCGCCGGTGTAAGCGTGCACGGTGGTCATGATACCGCTCTGGATGGGGTAGGTATCATTCAGGGCCTTGGCCATGGGAGCCAGGCAGTTGGTGGTGCAGGAAGCGGCGGAGATGATGGTGTCTTCCTTGGTGAGGATGTTCTCGTTAACAGAGAAAACAACGGTGGGCAGGTCGTTGCCGGCAGGAGCGGAGATAACGACCTTCTTGGCGCCGGCGTTGATGTGAGCCTGGCTCTTTTCCTTGGAGCAGTAGAAGCCGGTGCACTCCAGCACAACGTCTACATCCAGAGCGCCCCAGGGGCAGTTGGCAGCGTCCTTCTCAGCGTAGATCTTGATTTCCTTGCCGTCCACGATGATGGAATCATCGGTGGCTTCGACAGTGTGCAGGTTCTCGCCGATGGCGCCGCAGTAGCCCTTCTGAGCGGTGTCGTACTTGAGCAGGTGAGCCAGCATAGCGGGCTTGGTCAGGTCGTTGATGGCGACGATTTCGTAGCCCTCAGCGCCGAACATCTGACGGAAAGCGAGACGGCCAATGCGGCCAAAACCGTTGATAGCAACTTTAACCATGGTGATCGTACCTCCCTGAAGTGTTTTGTACCAACACGTATTTTACCAAAAACACACCACACTTTGCAATAGGTAAAACAAAACTTTGTGAAAAAAACAGCGAAATATTTCAATTCCTTATGTCGCAACGCTTTGCGGCACTCTTGGCGGGCAGAAAAGGCGCTTGCCGTCCCGTTTGATATCTCATTTGTTGCCCTGCGGGCAAAATTTGTCCCGCGATAAACTGACATTTTCATTTGCGGATGGTTTTTCTTGCCAGCCGATTCGCATCGTGTTAGCATAGAAACACTGAAACGCTTGGTTGTGTTTGTTTCTTTTGTCTGCCGCCCCGGGTTTTGGGAAAAAACGTCTATACCCGTTCTTTCCCTATCTTTCTGCCGCTGCATGCTGGTATCATCGTTCTGCAAAGAGATACTGCCGAAAGGAGACCGCCCATGAAATACGAAAACGGCAAGGATCTTCTGCCGCCGGAACTGCTCAGGCAGGTGCAGAAGTATGCCGCCGGCAAAACCATCTACATTCCCAGTATGGGCAAGGCATCCTGGGGCGAAAACTCCGGTTACCGCCGCTACCTGTGGGAGAGGAACCGGGAGATCCGTACCCGGCTGGAGCAGGGCGAGACCGTTGAAGCCCTGGCAGAAATCTGGTGCCTTTCCGAAGACAGCATCCGCAAGATCGCCTATAAAAAGGAGGAAGCTGTTTTGGACTACGAATGCACGCTTACCAACTGCAAACAGTTTGCCGCGGCAGGGAAACTGGAAGACTGGGTGCATGCCTACCTGCTCTCCGACGGGGATAATCCCGCTTTTTCCCATGGACTCAAGCTGTTTGACCGTTTCTTTCTGGGACCTGTGAGTATGCCCCTTTCCCTGTTCCACCGCTGCTGCGGTCCGGAGGAGGGCATGCGCTGGCACATGCCTGCTGTGCACTTTGAAGAGAAAGTGAACCGCATCATGGAGATTGCCAAGACCGATCCGGAGATCCCGCCGCTGATCGTTCATTATCTGTTCTCCGAATCCGGCGGCGAGCCGGAATTTGAACTCAACGAGGGCAACGACCGTTTCGAGGCGTACAAGCGTATGGGCATGCAGGAAACCCCCGTGATCGTCTGGATCACCGAAAGGGCAGAGCTGGATCGCTTTATGGCAGACTACGGCATTTGCTTTACCGCACAGGAGGGAACCGACCGATGATCGCCTATAACCGTACCGCTTCTGCTGCCCGCGCCTTTGCCCGGGCGGGCAGGCTGGAGGAATGGATCCATCTTTATCTGCTGTCTGACGGGAATAACGTTCCCTTCTCGGAAGGGCTCAAGCTCGTGCCGCGTCACTATCTGGGGCCTGTGGATGCGCCCCTTTCGCTCTTCCGACGCTGCTGCGGCCCGGAAGCGGATATGAAGTGGCGGGTGGATGCCACCCATTTTGAAAACAAGGTGCAGCGTCTGATGGCTGCTGCCGCAAATGATCCGGATATGCCCCCGCTGATCATCTGCTATCGGTTTTCCGAAACGGATGGCACACCGGAATTCGAACTCAATGACGGAAACGGGCGTTATGAGGCATACACAAGGATGGGGCGCACCCATGCCCCGGTCATCTTCTGGATCACCGAGAAAGCCGAACTGGAGGATTTTCAAAACCGTTTCGGATGGCTGCTGAATGGGCAGCCGGATGCCTGAAACAAACAGCAGGGCTGCCCATCGTCGGGTAGCCCTGCTGTGGTATATAGCCGGAGTTTTCCGGAAAACGCTGTCGGTGGGGGAGTGTTTTTCGGATCACCGGTATCTGTTCGGAAAGCGTTTACAACCCGTATTTGCACAATTGCACAATTGACACAAGCACACAAAATCCGCTATAATCAATACAACCCTGTTAACGCTTACAAACCGCTTTTGCAAGGAGTTTTGATCATGACAGCCACCCACGCCTTTATCCGGCAGTACCTGACCGGCTACCAGCCCTACAAGACCTATTGGAACTACGAGGACGGCTGTGTGCTCAAGGGCTGCATCGATCTGTATGCCGCCACCGGCGACCCGTTCTACCGCAGCTTTGTGCTGGACTATCTCTACCGCTACGTGGCGCAGGACGGCACCATCGCCAACTACGAGCTGGGCAAGTACAATATCGATTCCATCAACTGCGGCAAGGCGCTGTTTTTTGCACTGGATGAGACCGGGGACGAACGCTTCCGCAAGGCCATCGAATTCCATATGCAGCGTCTGCGGGAGCATCCCCGGTGCGGGTGCGGCAATTTCTGGCACAAGAGCATCTACCCCGACCAGATCTGGCTGGACGGGCTGTACATGGCGCAGCCTTTCTATATGGCTTACGAGACCCGCTTCCACAAGCTGGCGGATGTGGCGGACATCACCCGTCAATTCGCCAATGTGCGCAAATATTTGTATAACGAAGAGAAACAACTCTGTTACCACGCCTGTGATACCGCACGGGTACAGCCGTGGGCAGACCCGGAAACGGGCTGCTCCCGCAATTTCTGGCTGCGCTCCATGGGCTGGTATCTGATGAGCCTGATCGACTGCATCGACCATTGCTCCGAAATGCTTTACGAGCATTACCGCCTGCTCATTGACCAGTTCCGGGAAGCCGTCCGGGGCATCCTGCGCTGGCAGGATGGGGAGACCGGGCTTTTCTGGCAGGTGATCGACCGGGGCGATCATCCCGGCAACTATCTGGAAACCTCCGGCTCCGCCATGGTGGCGTATGCGCTCATCAAGGGCGTGCGGCTGGGCGTGCTGAACGAAGAAAAGTATCTGCCCATCGGCAGACGGATCTATGAAAACCTTGTGCAGTACAAACTGATCCCCGGGGACGGCGGGCTACACCTGTGCGATATCTGCGCCGTTGCCGGGCTCAGCGACAAGCGGGACGGCTCCGTTGCCTATTATCTCAGCGAGCCCCGTGTCTGCGACGACAGCAAGGGCGTTGGGCCGTTCATGATGGCTTACGCCGAGTATCTCCGCACCCGATGAACACAGGAGGGACGCCATATGCAGCTTGAATCCATCTTTGTTTCCGCCCGCTCCGCCACGGTGCTCATCAGCGACGGCGGGCTGTACCATACCCTGAAGCCCTATCGGCTCCGGCTGAACGGCGAGTGCTTCGGCGAAACCGAAAAGACGGTTACCAGCCTGTTCGGGCTGTGGCCGGATACGGACTACCGGCTGGAACTGCTGGAGGGGGAAACCCTGCTTGCGGAGCTTTCGTTCCACACCGCCGGGGAAAGCTGTACCCTCAACGTGCGCCGCTTCGGTGCGGTGGGGGATGGAGAGCACGACGATACCACCGCCATTCAGAGCGCTATCCTGTGCTGTCCGGAGGGCGGTCGGGTGCTGATCCCCGCAGGCGATTACCGGGTGACCCCCATCTTCCTCAAAAGCCATATCACCCTTGAGGTGCAGAAGGGCGCGACCCTGCTGCTGGATACCGACCGCAGCCGTTTTCCCATTCTGCCGGGCATGGTGCAGAGCACCGACGAGACCGACGATTACAACTACGGCAGCTGGGAGGGCAACCCGCTGGATATGTTCGCCGCTGCCATCACCGGCGTGGATGTGGAGGATGTGACCCTCTGCGGCGAAGGCTTGATCGACGGTCAGGCGCAGAAGAGCGACTGGTGGCAGAGCCACCGGGTGCGCCGGGGCGCATGGCGCGGGCGGCTGCTGTTCCTCAACCGGTGCAGAAATATTACCGTGCAGGGGCTTTCCTTTGCCAACAGTCCTTCGTGGAACCTGCACCCCTACTTCAGCGACGATCTGCGCTTTCTGGATATCTCCGTCACCGCTCCTGCCGACAGCCCCAACACCGACGGCTTCGACCCCGAAAGCTGCCGCAATGTGCTGTTGCTGGGCGCGCATTTCTCCTTGGGTGACGACTGCATCGCCCTCAAAGCGGGCAAGATCTACATGGGCCGCCGCTACCGTCGTGCCTGTGAGCATATCCGCATCAGCCATTGCCTGATGGAGAACGGTCACGGCGGCATGACCGCCGGCAGCGAAATGGCCGGCGGCGTGCGGGATGTGCAGGTTTCCCACTGCCTGATGCGCAACACCGACCGGGGTCTCCGCATCAAGACCCGGCGGGGGCGCGGCAAGGACGGCGTGATCGACGACATCGTTTTTGACAACGTGCGCATGGAAAAGGTGGGCGCACCCTTTACCGTCAACTGTCTGTACTACTGCGACCCGGACGGGCACAGTGACTGGGTGCAGTCCCGTCAGCCCGCCCCGGTGGACGATTCCACTCCCTATGTGGGCAGCATCACCTTCCGCAACGTAACGGTGGAGGGCTGCGGCGCGTGCGCCGGGTACCTGCTGGGCTTGCCGGAGCAGCCGGTGGAGCGGCTCACGCTGGAGAATGTATCCTTCACCTTCGACCCCAACGGCAAGCCCATGGCGCCTGTTATGGCAGAGGGTATCGAGACCTGCCTGAACCGTGGTCTGGAAGCGCATTTCGTGCGGGAACTGGTGCTTCGCAATGTGACCATGCAGGGGCAGCAGGGCGAAGAACTGGTGCTGGAGCAGGTGGAGAAGGTGGTTCGGGAAGGGTGAGCGTTTCTCCCGAATGATCCCACAGAATGCAAAATAGAAAGAAGCAGAAGGCGCATCAAACGGATGGCCTTCTGCTTCTTTTATGGAGTTGATGTTTTTTCTCCTCACGGCTCAATGATGAGCACAATCTCCTTCGGTTTCCCGTCAACAATGCATTTGACCGCTTCATCCCGCCAAAAAGGAATGATGATTTCCTCAAAGTCGCAAACCACCTGCTCTGCATCGGCTTTGTTGGCGGCTGCAAAAGCAGAGTAGTGGCGGATCACAAACGTGATTTTGCTTGCTTTCAGCCAGCTCAGGTCACGTATCCAATCAAAATAACGGTCGATGTGACCCTCGCAGCTGCGGGGAAACAGCATTTTTTTCTCCATCACCCGGATGAAATCGCGGTAATGGTTGATTCTCTTGCCGTTGAGACGGATGGTCAGCTCCTTGCGCATCTGAAGGATTCTCAAGCCTTTGCCTCCTCCAACGCCTGCTTGCCCAGCAGGTAGCTGCCCGCCAGCCCGCTGACAGGGAACAGCGCCGGGGCGACGATGTAGCTGTCGATGTTTTCAGTAATGGCGGCAGCCTGTACATACCCGCCCAGCAGCCGCAGGGTCTCTTTGCGCACCATGGGCAAAAGCCCCTGCCGCCCCAGCACCCCACCGCCCAGAATGATCTTCTCCGGGCTGAGGGTCAGGATCAGATTGACACACATCTGTGCCAGATAGTGTGCTTCAATGGCAAAGGTGGGGTGGTCGTCGGGCAGATCCCGGGCATCCCCGTTTACCCTTGCGCCGATGGCGGGGCCTGCGGCCAGCCCCTCCAGGCAGCCATCATGGTAAGGGCATACGCCCCGGGGGTTGGGATCCGCGGGATGGGGGCGCAGCAGCATGTGCCCCAGCTCGGGATGCACCAGCCCGTGCAGCAGCTGCCCATCGGCATAGACCCCGCCGCCGATGCCGGTGCCGATGGTCACATACACCGCATTCCGGCAGCCCCGGGCTGCGCCCAGCTCCACCTCTGCCAGCACGGCAGCGTTTACGTCGGTATCGATCTTTGCGGGAATGTTCCTGCCGCCCAGCAGCTCCTTTAAAAGGGGATAATCCTTCCATTTCAGCTTGGGCGTGGAGGTGATGCTGCCGTAATTCGGCGCATCCGGGTGCAGCTCCAGCGGTCCAAAGCTGCCCACGCCCAGTGCATCCACCTGATGCTTCTGAAAAAAGGCGATCATGGGTGGCATGGTCTCTTTGGGGGATTCCGTGGGCAGCGTGATGCGCTCGATCTCGGTGCCGTCCTCCCAGTATACCGCCAGCACCATTTTGGTGCCGCCAGCCTCCAGCGCGCCGATTTTCCGCATGGCAAACGCCTCGCTTTCGTCTGTTTTATCAAGGGAACAAGCGCATGGGGAAAAAGCCGCCCCTGCGCCGCTGTCGCTTCTCCTGTATAAAAGGATAAAAGCAACGGGCATAAAAGTCAATATGCCGCCGGAAGGATTGACATTCCCTCCGCTTCTGCTACAATGCATAGGCATAAATGCTGCTTTGCGGGAGGAGGAAGCGTAATGAGCGATTTTACCGTTGGCGAAGCGTTGGAGATGCAGTGGCAGCTGCAGGAAAAATACCGGGGCAAATGGGAACCCATTCAGCCGGCGACCGGCAAGAACAAGCTGCTCTGGATGCTGGGCGAAATGGGCGAGGTGGCAGAGATCATCAAGAAAAACGGACATGCCGCCATTATGGAGGATGCCTCCCTGCGCGCCCATTTTGTGGAGGAAATGGCCGATGTGCTCATGTATTACGGCGATGTGATGAATTGCTTCTCCATCACTCCCGAAGAGCTGAAAGCGGCTTATACGGAGAAATTCCGGCGCAATATGGAACGCTGGTAAAGGAGGGGATCGTATGTTGCCTTCCGTTGAACAGGCTGTGCAGGAAGTGGAACTGGCGGGGCGTATGAATCCCGGTCCATGGGTCAGGCACGCCCTGAATGTAGGGGTGGCAGCCCGCAACATTGCCGAAAAAGTTCCCGGAATGGATGCCTGCAAAGCATACATTGTGGGTGTGTTGCATGATATCGGCCGCCGGGTCGGCATTGTGGATATTCCAACCCATGTGTATGAAGGCTACTGTTATGCCACGGAAAAAGGCTGGGACGAGGTAGCCCGCATCTGCATGACCCATTCCTATCCCATGATGCGTGATGAGTTTGACTACGAACCCACCACGCCCCATGAAAAAGCCATCAAGGCCTACATATGCCGTCAGGAAGCCGATGATTACGACAAGCTGATCCAGATCTGCGATTCCCTTGCCACCGATTACGGCTTTGTGATTCTGGAAAAACGTTTCGTGGACGTGACCCGCCGCTATGGCATCATGGAAAGCTACATCAGGGGCTGGGATGTCACCTTCCGCAACAAGGAAGCCTTTGAGCAGCGCATGGGCTGCTCCCTATACGATGTGCTGCCCGATATCGGACGCACCACCCTGCTCTGTCCGCCCCCGTGGAAGCCGGGACAAAGCAACAAATAACCTTTGGAAAGGCATGAAGATGCATGGCCATTGAAAAAGTGCGCGACTATTTCCGCAGACAGGGTATGGAGGATCAGATTCTGGAATTTCCCGTTTCCAGCGCAACGGTGGAGCTGGCTGCGGCTGCGCTGGGCTGCGAGCCCTGCCGTATTGCCAAAAGCCTTGCGTTCAAGGTGGGCGATGGGGCGGTGCTGGTGGTGGCTGCCGGGGATGCCCGCATCGACAATCGCAAATTCAAAGCGTTTTTCGGCACAAAGGCAGCCATGCCCCACGGCGACGAGGTGGAAGCCCTCATCGGGCATGCGGTGGGCGGGGTATGCCCCTTTGCCGTCAACGATGGCGTGCGGGTGTATCTGGACGAGTCGCTGAAGCGTTTCGAAACCGTGTACCCCGCCTGCGGCAGCGCAAACAGCGCCATCAGGCTGACCATACCCCAGTTGGAGGAACACTCCGGCTATGTGGCATGGATCGATGTAAGTAAGGATAAGGAAGCATGAAGACTCGAAACATGACCGAGGGAAGCCCGCTCAGACTGATTCTGGCGGTGGCGTTCCCGTTGATGCTGGGCAATGTGTTCCAGCAGTTGTACACGGTGGTGGATGCGCAGGTGGTGGGCGCGGTGGAGGGCGTATCCGCGCTGGCTGCGCTGGGGGCCTCCGACTGGTACCTGTGGCTGTTTACCGGCATGGTGCAGGGCTTTGCCCAGGGCTTTTCCATCCCCATGGCGCAGGCCTTCGGCGCCAATGATATCCGCGCCCTGAAGCGCAGCGTGGGCAATGCAGCCACCCTTACGCTGATCGTGGGCGTGCTCAGTGCAGTGCTTGGCGTGCTTTCTATTGCCCCTGCCCACGAGCTGATGCAGATGCCCGCCGAGATCCGTCCCATTTCCCGACAGTATCTGACGGTGATCTTTGCCGGTTTGCCCGTTTTGATGAGCTACAACCTGCTGGGTGGCATCCTCCGTTCGCTGGGAGATGGCAAGACCCCGCTCTATGCCATGGTGGTGGCATCGCTGGTGAATATCGCGCTGGATATCGTATTCGTTGCCCTGCTGCATACCGGTGTCATCGGCGCAGCGGTGGCGACGGTCATTGCGCAGCTCGTCTCCTGCCTGTTCTGCCTTGGCCGGCTTCGCAGTCAACCCATCGTGCACCCCGGCAGGGAAGACTTCCGGCTCTGCGGCGCGGCAGCCGGGCGGCAGATGAAGCTGAGCATTCCCATCGCGGCGCAGAATGTGATCATCGCTGCGGGCGGTATGTTTGTGCAGAGCATCGTCAACGGCATGGGCGTAGCCTTTATTGCCGGTTATACCGCCACCAACAAGCTCTACGGTGTGCTGGAGATCGCAGCCGTCAGCTACGGGTATGCGGTATCCACCTACGCCGGGCAGAATCTGGGCGCAGGGAAGACCGACCGCATCCGCAGGGGCGTGCATGCCGCCGCTTTGGCAGGCATTGTTACGGCAGTCGCCATCGGTGGGGTCATGTTTCTGCTGGGCAGACCCATCGTGGGCAGTTTCCTGTCCGGCGAAGCGGGACAGGTGGAAGAAGCGCTGCAGGTGGCGGTGGAGTATCTGTATGTGATGGCGGCGCTGCTGCCTGTGCTCTACCTGCTGTATGTCTACCGGGCCACCCTGCAGGGTATGGGGAATACTTTTCTGCCCATGATGTCCGGCTTTGTGGAGCTGATCATGCGCGTAGGCGCAGCCATGGTGCTGCCCGGGCTGATTGGATACCCGGGTCTGTTCTGGGCGGAGGTGTGCGCATGGGTGGGCGCAGACTTCGTATTGCTGCCCGGCTACTACCACATGATCCGAAAGGCAGAGCTTTCTCTTCAAAGCCAACCGAAGCCGGAATGACCGACGCACAGAAACACCGCAGCGGTACGGATCAGCGCCGCTGCGGTGTTTCTGCGTGTTCAGTTCTTTTCCGGCTTGGAGGTCAGCCCGTCGGCGGTAATGTCGTTGGGCTTGATGGGATGAACTCCGTACAGCCTGGCATAATCCTCGGCTTCATCCTCCGTGGGTACGCCTGCGGGGATCAGTCCGGTGCATTCGGTAAAGGAGGCCAGCTCCTCGATCTCCCGGATGGGGGTGGTCGGAATGGGGGCGTTGGTCTTTTTCGGTTTCATGGGTGATCACTCCTTTTTCACCCTGCAGGGTTGCCGCCCGGCGGCATTCTTATGCCCGGTAAACTCTGTCCTGTGCCGGTTCAACAGGTGGAGCATCCGATTTGGCATCTTTTTTGACAGATCATCCATCCTCTGTTATAATAGTTTTCTCTTATCTGCAATCAACATCTCATGATGGAAAGGGGTTCACTATGGAAAATCGTGAAAGATTGTCTTCGCGCCTTGGTTTCATCCTGCTGAGCGCAGGCTGCGCCATCGGTTGCGGCAATGTGTGGAAGTTCCCGTGGATGACGGGTCAGAACGGCGGCGGCAGCTTCGTGCTGGTCTATGTGCTCTGTCTGCTGCTGCTGGGTCTGCCGGTTATGACCATGGAATTCTCTCTGGGCCGTGCCGCTCAGGCCAGCCCCGTCAAAATGTACCAGAAGCTGCAGAAGCCCGGTCAGAAATGGCACATCCACGGCGGTCTTGCCCTGCTGGGCAACGTCTGCCTCATGTCCTTCTACACCGTGGTCTCCGGCTGGATCCTGTACTACTTTGTGCAGTTCCTTACCGGCAACAGCGCAGGTCTTACCTTCGAAGGTATGATCGCCAACCCGACGCTGAATATGGGATATATGCTCATCGTTGTGGTGCTTGGCTTCCTGGTGCTCAGCTTCAAGCTGCAGGGCGGTCTGGAGCGGATAACCAAGTACATGATGGTCGCTCTGCTCCTGCTGATGATCGTGCTGGCCATCAACAGCGCCACTCTGCCCGGCGCCAAGGAAGGTCTCACCTTCTACCTGCTGCCCGATTTTAAGAAGATCACCCCCAATGTGGTGGTATCCGCCATGAATCAGGCATTCTTCACCCTGAGCCTGGGCATCGGCTCCATGGCCATCTTCGGCAGCTATATCGGCAAGGATCGCTCCATGATGGGTGAATCCGTCAACGTGATCATTCTGGACAGCTTCGTAGCCATCACCGCCGGTCTGATCATCTTCCCCGCCTGCTTCACCTACGGTCTGGAAGTGGGCGCAGGTCCCGGTCTGCTGTTCAACACCATGGCTACCGTATTCAACAACATGAACGGCGGTCGCCTCTGGGGCACCATCTTCTTCCTGTTCATGGTGTTTGCCGCTTTCTCCACCGTTCTGGCGGTGTTTGAGAACATTCTCGCCTGCGTGCGCGAGCTGACCGGCTGGAGCCGTCCCAAGGGCTGCATCATCTGCGGCATCGGTCTGGCCATCACCTCCACCACCACTGCACTGGGCTACAACCTGCTGCCCTTCCAGCCCTTCGCACCCGGCACCGCTTTCCTGGATCTGTGGGATTTCATCGTATCCTACAACCTGCTGCCGCTGGGCTCCCTGTGCTTCGTCATCTTCTGCTGCAGCAAGAAGCTGGGCTGGGGCTGGGACAACTTCATTGCCGAAGCCAACACCGGCAAGGGCATGAAGGTAAAGAACTGGATGAAGCCCATCTTCTGCTATGTGGTTCCCGTAGCCGTGATCATCATCTACGTGATGGGTCTGATCAGCTTCAAGTGGAAGTGATCCTTCCCCGAAACCATTACAGCCGGACGGTTCGCCGCCCGGCTGTTTTTGCATATGCGAGCAAAACGCCCTGCACCGGCAGAACCGGCGCAGGGCGTTGTATCTGTTGGTTTAGCAGATCTCCTGGATCCAGCCTTCGGGGGCTTCGATGGTGCCCATCTGGATGCCCCGGAGGGTATCGTACAGCTTCTTGGTGATGGGGCCCATCTCGGTCATGCCGGAGGGGAAGTAGATCTCTTCGCCGTGATCCACGATGCAGCCTACGGGAGAGATGACTGCCGCGGTGCCGCACAGGCCGCATTCGGCGAAATCCTTCAGCTCGTCCTTATGAACCGGGCGCTCTTCGGCTTCCAGCCCCAGATACTTGGTCGCCACCTCCAGCAGGGAGCGGCGGGTGATGGAGGGCAGAATGGTGGAGGACTTGGGGGTTACCACCTTGCCGTCCTTGGTGATGAAGATAATGTTGGCGCCGCCGGTCTCCTCAATATAGGTGCGGGTGGCGGAATCCAGATACAGGTTTTCGTCGTAGCCCTGCTCGTGGGCATCCACGATGTTGTACAGGCTCATGGCGTAGTTGAGACCGGCCTTGACGTGACCGGTGCCGTGGGGCGCAGCGCGGTCCAGATCGCTGATGCGCAGGCGCAGGGGCTTTACGCCGCCCTTGAAGTAGGGGCCTACGGGAGTGGCAAAAATACGGAACTCGAACTCGGTGGCGGGCTTAACGCCGATAACCGGGTTCTTGCCGAACATGAAGGGGCGCAGGTACAGGGATGCGCCGGTGCCGTAGGGGGGTACCCAGCGGGCGTTGGCGCGCACGGTTTTTACGACTGCATCCACAAAACGCTCCTTGGAGAAAGCGGGCATCTTCAGACGCTCGCAGGTGTCGATCATACGCTGGGCGTTCATATCGGGGCGGAAGCATACGATGCGTCCATCCTCGGTGGTGTAAGCCTTCAGACCCTCAAAGCAGGTCTGGGCATACTGGAAAACACAGGCGCATTCGTTGAGCACGATCTCGCTGTCGCCGGTCATGCGGCCTTCGTCCCATTTGCCGTCCTTGTATTCGGATACATAGCGCTCGTCGGTCTTCAGATAGCCAAAACCGAGATTGCCCCAATCCACATCTGCCTTCATCATGGTCAAATACCTCCTCAAAGCATGCACCGGCAGTATGGCTACCGCCGTGTGCCGGGTTAGGAAAGATTATAGGCTTTTGGCGAATGCTTTGTCAATGCTGCGTTTTTTATGAAACAAAACCAGAACAAACAGCGCCGCGGCAAAAAGAACACTTGACGAAAACGGCATTGAGGCATACAATATCATACAGAACATATGATATAGGTATGTAGGTTCCTGCGGAGCAGCTGTCAACAGCTGTGTTTTCCGCGTTTTCTGAGCGAAAAGAGCATCGGGCAGAAAAGCTCTGCCCGATGCAGACCGATGATCACTTCCACCGCCGACAGAGATTTCTGTCTGGCTGTACATATCCTTTGGTATCATCTCTCGGCTGCCGGTACTGGAAGAACCGGACGGCGCGCTGCCCGTCGACTACGGCGGAAGAAAGGAGGCGTGCATGCATCTTACTCTCCCGCCGCATGTAAACATCGGATAAGGGCGGCACAGTATTCCCACGATCCATACGGAACCAATACAGCAATCAAGATTGAAGGAGTGAACCCTCCCATGATGAACAAAAAGCAATGCGTTGCCATGCTGCTTGCCGGCGGTCAGGGCAGCCGTCTGGGCATCCTGACGGCCGATGTGGCCAAGCCTGCCATCCCCTTCGGCGGCAAGTACCGCATCATCGACTTCCCCCTGTCCAACTGCACCAACAGCGGTATTGATGTTGTCGGCGTGCTTACCCAGTACCGTCCTCTGGCGCTGAATGCCTACATCGGCAGCGGCTCTCCCTGGGATCTGGACCTTGCGCACGGCGGCGTATACGTGCTGCCCCCCTACCAGACCGGCAAGAGCGGCGAATGGTACTCCGGCACCGCCAATGCTATCTATCAGAACCTGCAGTTTATCGAGCAGTTCGATACCGATTATGTTCTCATCCTCAGCGGCGACCATATCTATAAGATGGATTACAACGCCATGCTGAAGGCACACATCGAGAACGAAGCCGACTGCACCATCGCCGTGCGCGAAGTGCCGTGGGCAGAAGCCAGCCGTTTCGGCATCATGAACACCGGCGAAGGCAACCGTATCGACGAGTTCGAAGAGAAGCCCGCCAATCCCAAGAGCAACAAGGCCAGCATGGGCGTGTACATCTTTACCTGGGACAAGCTGCGCAAGTACCTGACCGAAGATGCTGCCGACCCCGCCAGCTCCAACGACTTCGGTAAGAACATCATCCCCAACATGCTCAACGACAACCAGCGCATGTTCGCCTACGATTTCGAAGGCTACTGGAAGGACGTGGGCACCATCGAAAGCCTCTGGGAGGCCAATATGGACCTGCTGGAGCTGCCCATGCCCATCGACCTGTACGACAAGAAGTGGCGCATCTATGGCCGCAACCCCGGTTTGGCTCCCAGCTTTGTGGCTGAGGGCGGCAAGGCCATCAACAGCCTGATCACCGAAGGCTGCGAGGTGTACGGCAATGTTGAACACAGCATCCTGTTCGCCGGCGTTACCGTCGAAGAGGGCGCAAAGGTTATCGACAGCGTGCTGATGCCCGGCTGCACCGTTAAGCGCGGCGCAGTGGTGCGCAGAGCCATTATCGCCGAAAAGGCGGTTATCGGCTCCGGCTCCGAAGTGGGCGAGACCACCGGCAACATCGCCGTTGTGGGCGACCGCGTAACCCTGCCTGCCGGCAGCGTTGTCAAAGCCGGCGAGCAGCGGGCAGAGTAATCTCCCTCCCCTTTGCCAATCAACCACAAAGTGAGGTACTATCATGAAAGATGTAATGGGTGTTATTTACACCGGCGAAAAAGATGATTTTCTGCGGAGTCTGACCAAGGTTCGCGCCATTGCTGCCATGCCTGTGTGCGGCCGCTACCGCGTTATCGACTTCCTGGCTTCCAGCATGGTCAACAGCGGTATGCGCAATGTGGGCGTTATTATGCAGAAGAATTACCAGAGCCTGATGGACCATCTGGGCAGCGGCAAGGAGTGGGATCTCCACGGCAAGAACGACGGTCTGTTCATTCTGCCTCCCTTCCTGAATGTTGATGATGAGAACACCGGCGTTTACAAGGGATCTATCGATGCGCTGCACTCCAACATGGGTTACCTGCGCCGCAGCCGTCAGGAATATGTGCTGCTGACCAACAGCCTGATCGTTTACAACGCTAACTTTACCGATGCTTTTGCCAGATTCCGCGCCAGCGATGCTGATATCATGATGTTCTACACCCGCAATCCTGCTATGCAGCGCGACAACTACGGCGCTTATCTGGATGTGGATGCCGACGGCATCATCCGCGACGTTGAAGTGGATCCTGTCAAGCCCAAGTACAAGAACACCAGCATGGATATCTTCCTGATGAAGAAGTCCCTCCTGCTGGAGCTGGTAAGCGCCGGTTCCGCCCACCGCTACCACGAGCTGCTGGGCGACATCATCCTGCGCAGCGTACGCGACAACGGCATGAAGGTGATGGGCTACGAGTACACCGATCTGTGCTACCGTCTGGACAGCGTGGAGAACTACATGAAGTTCAATCTGGATTGTCTGGATCCCCAGATCCGTCACCAGCTCTTCCCCGAAGACCGCCCTGTTTACACCAAGGTGCGCGACCAGCTGGCTGCCCGCTATATGGAAAATGCCAATGTGATCAACTCCATGATCGCCGACGGCAGCATGATCAACGGCACTGTCGAGCACAGCGTGCTCTTCCGCGGCGTCAAGATCGGCAAGGGCGCACATGTAAAGAACTGCATCATCATGCAGGACGGCGTGATCGAAGACGGCGCTTATCTGGAGAATTGTATTCTGGATAAGAACGTGTTCATCAAGGCAGGCGTACGGATTATCGGCACCAAGTATTATCCCATCTGCTTCGATAAGGGCAGCATGATCAAGTAAAACCGACGCTTTGCCATCAATTCTGCAACCGAAGGAGGAAACCCCTCATGAAAATTCTCTTTACTGCCAGCGAATGCGTACCCTTTGTCAAGACCGGCGGTCTGGCAGACGTGGTGGGCGCGCTGGGCCCCGTGCTGGCCAAGCAGGGTCATGACGTGCGCGTGATCGTGCCCATGTACACCGTGATCGACGAAAAGTACCAGTCCCAGATGGAGTTTGTGCTGCATTTTGATGTGCAGCTGGGCTGGCGCCGTCAGTACTGCGGCGTGCAGATGCTCAAGAAGGACGGCGTTATCTACTATTTCCTCGATAACAAGTACTACTTCGGCCGTCCCTATGTGTACGGTCTGGGCGGCGATGAGTACGAGCGTTACGGCTTCTTCTGCCGTGCTGCCATTGATATGCTGCCGCTGGTGGATTTCCAGCCCGATATCGTGCATGCCCACGACTGGCAGAGCGGCATGATTCCCGCCCTGCTGAAGATCCAGTACAAGCATCTGCCCTTCTATGCCAACATGCGCACCATGTTCACCATTCACAACCTACAGTATCAGGGCATTTTCGGCATCAAGGAAGTGCAGGATGTGCTGGGTCTGGGCGACGACCTGTTCACCTCCGACAAGCTGGAATGCTACGGCTGCGCCAACTTTATGAAGGCCGGTCTGGTTTACAGCGATGTGATCACCACCGTCAGCCCCAGCTATGCCGAGGAGATCACCACGGCATATTACGGCGAGCGGATGGACGGTCTCATCCGTGCCCGCCGCGACAGCCTCTATGGCGTGCTCAACGGCATCGATGTGGACGAGTACAACCCCGAGACCGACCCCCTCATCCACAAGAACTATACCGCCGACAGCCTTGAGGCAAAGGTGGAGAACAAGCTGCAGCTCCAGCGGGATCTGGGTCTGGAAGTAAACCCCGATATCCCCCTCATCGCCATGGTGGGTCGTCTGAGCAATCAGAAGGGTCTGGATCTGGTGGACTGCGTGCTGGGCGACATCATGAACGAGAATGTTCAGCTGGTGGTGCTGGGTATGGGCGAAGCCCGCTATACCAACCTGTTCAGCTGGGCAGAGCAGCAGTACGCCGGCAAGATGGCGGCCCGCTTCGCCATGGATCACCGGCTGGCACACCGCCTGTATGCCTCTGCAGACTTCTTCCTGATGCCCTCCCTGTTTGAGCCCTGCGGTCTCAGCCAGCTCATCAGCCTGCGCTACGGCACCATCCCGATCGTCCGCGAAACCGGCGGTCTGCGGGATACCGTGCTCAGCTACAACAAGTTCAACAACGAAGGCAACGGCTTTACCTTCCTCAACTACAATGCTCACGATATGCTCAACGTGATCCGCCGTGCACTGGGCTACTACCGCGACCAGAAGCACATCATCACTGAACTGCGTAAGCGCGGCATGGCCGGCGATTACAGCTGGACCCACAGCGCAGCCGACTATGTGAGCATCTATGAAAAAATGCTGGGCTAAGAAGGCGGCATTCCTTCTGCGCCTACTTCCCAATCCGGGGGATTTGTGGTATACTGTCCGCAGGTCACCCGGATTGGGTTACATCAAATAAGAATCGGAAAGTGAGGAACCCCAAATGAAACGCATTGCTCTCTTTGCACTGGCTCTGGTTCTGGTTCTGTCTGCCGCGATGCCCGCATTCGCCGCCGGCAAGCTGGAAGTTACCGACGAAGTTTTCTATTCCCTCGAGCCCTATGAAGGCAGCTTCAACACCTACATCTACGCTCAGGTGACCAACACCGGCGACAAGGATGTTGAGTACAACAACGGTCTGTGGGAGATCTACAACGCCGATGGCGACACCCTGGATTCCACCGACTGGATGAACTGCTATCCCGACGTGCTCAAGCCCGGCGAAACCGGCTACGTGAGCGCCTACATCTCTCTGGACGATGCCACCAGCGTTGAGGATGCCGCCGACTATCTGCTGACCGTCTCCGGCAAGAGCGCCAAGGAGAACCCCATCGTTCGTCTGCCCGCCGAAGTGAAGTATGTCTACACCAAGGGCGACTGGCGCGACTACCATGAGCTGTATGCCACCGTTACCAACGACACCGACGCCACCGTTTACAACTACCGCGTCGTCGTGGCCGTGAAAGACGCCGCCGGCAAGCTGGTTTACGCTGAAGATGTTATGCCCAGCTACGTTGGCATTCTGCCCGGCACCTCTGTTGAGATCAAGCTCGACCTGAGCTACGACAGCGTTGTTGAGAAGCTGCTGGAGGCTGGCACCCTGACCTTCGACCAGCTCGAAGTGATCGCCTATGTTGACACCGATTATTAATCTTCTGCTTTCCCTCTCTCTGAGCCTTGCTCTGAGTCTGGGCGTGGTTACCGCCGGTATGGAGCAGTCGGGAGTAAGGATCGTGCCTGAGGGCAAGGTGCCTGCCATTGTGCAGCCCACCGAAGTTCCCGACGTTCCTGAAACGGTTCTGCCCGGCGCAGAAGAGTACACCGAGATCGGCCGCGGCGCTTCCGGCGTTGCTGTGTCCAATCTGCAGGTGCGCCTTACCGAACTGGGTTACTACAACGGTAAGGAAAACGGCAAGATGGACAGCGCCACTCAGCTGGCGTTCAAGAAGTTCGAAAGAGCAAACGGCTTTGATGCCAACGGCGTTGCTTCCCCCGAGGAGCAGGCGGTTCTCTATTCCGAACAGGCCGTTGCAGCCGAATAATCCATTCGCCCCCGTCTTCGGACGGGGGTTTTTGTATGCCCGGTCTTGCATGCGTAAGGGAAACGATTGTATACAGCACCGTCAAAAACTTAACAACAGCAACCCCTTGAAAAAGCGTTTGCACTCTGCTACAATCTAACTGCATCCACATGACTGACGGATTTTTCGCGGAGTACCGCGGGGGAGTGTAGATGTTATCAAATGCCGACCGTCTGGGCAATCCGCATTGTTGAGATGCAGGATTGCCCTTTTTCTATGCAGCTTCTTACACCCGCGAAGGAGGAAGAACCATGGAACACAAGAATTGGAATGGATTTGTACCCGGACAGTGGCAAAGCAGCATCGATGTACGCGACTTCATTCAGCAGAACTACCGGGAGTATACCGGCGACAGCAGCTTCCTTGCAGGCGCAACGCCCCGTACCGAAGCCCTGATGAAGAAGGTGCAGAGCCTGTTTGCGCTGGAGCGTCAATTCGGCGGTGTGCTGGATATCGATACCGCTACCGTATCCTCGCTGACCAGCTATTCGCCCGGCTATATTGACAGAGAAAATGAGCTGATCGTAGGTCTGCAGACCAACCGTCCCTTGAAGCGCGGTGTCAATCCCTTCGGCGGCATGCGCATGGTCAAGCAGGCGTGCGAAGCCTACGGCTATAAGCTGAGCCCCAAGGTGGAGGAAGAATTCCGCTTCCGTACCACCCATAACGACGGCGTTTTCCGTGCTTACACCGACGAGATGCGCAAGGCCCGCAAGTGTCATGTGATCACCGGTCTGCCGGATGCCTACGGCCGCGGGCGCATTATCGGCGACTACCGTCGCGTTGCCCTCTACGGCGTGGATCGTCTGATCGAAGAAAAGAAGAAGGACAAGGCCCAGCTGGGCGCGGTTTGCTTCGATACCGAGCAGATCCGTCAGGATGAGGAACTGTACCAGCAGATCGCCTTCCTTGGCTATATGAAGGAAATGGCAGCCATGTACGGCTTCGACATCAGCCAGCCTGCCGCCAATGCCCGCGAAGCCATCCAGTGGACCTACTTTGCCTATCTGGGCGCCATCAAAGAGCAGAACGGCGCTGCCATGTCTCTGGGGCGTGTCAGCACCTTCTTCGACATCTACATTCAGCGGGATATGGAAGCGGGCATTCTTACCGAAGAAGGCGCGCAGGAGCTGATGGATGATTTTGTTATCAAGCTGCGCATGGCGCGCCATCTGCGCACCCCCGAATACAACGAGCTTTTCGGCGGCGACCCCATGTGGATCACCGAAGCTGTGGGCGGCATGGGCGAGGACGGGCGCACGCTGGTGACCAAAAACAGTTACCGTGTGCTCAACACCCTGTATACCCTTGGTTCCTCTCCCGAACCCAATCTGACGGTGCTCTGGTCCACCCGCCTGCCCGAGAACTTCAAGAAGTTCTGCGCCAAGGTGTCCATCGATACCGACTCCATCCAGTACGAGAATGATGATCTGATGCGCCCCATCTACGGCGACGATTATGCCATCGCCTGCTGCGTTTCCGCTATGAAGGTGGGCAAGCAGATGCAGTTCTTCGGCGCACGCTGCAATCTGGCAAAGCTGCTGCTTATCGCCATCAACGGCGGCTACGATACCTCCAGCAACATGGCCATCGGTCCGCAGATGGAAGTGATGCAGGGCGACAAGCTGGATTTTGACGAAGTGATGAAGCGTATGGAGGTTTACATGGGCTGGCTGAGCCACCTGTACGTGAACACCATGAACGTGATCCACTACATGCACGATAAGTACGCCTACGAAAAGACCCAGATGGCGCTGCACGATACCAGTGTGGAACGCTTCATGGCTTTCGGTATCGCCGGTCTTTCCGTGGTGGCGGACTCCCTCAGCGCCATCAAGTATGCCGATGTGCAGCCCATCCGCTCCGCAGAAGGGTACATCACCGGCTTCAATACCGTGGGCGAATTCCCCAAGTTCGGCAACGATGATGATCGTGTGGATCTGATCGCCAAAGATATGACCCACCGGATGATCACCGAGCTGCGCAAGACCCCTGCCTACCGCAATGCCATCCACACCCTGTCGGTGCTCACCATCACCTCCAACGTGATGTACGGCAAGAACACCGGCGCCACCCCCGATGGGCGCAAGAATACCGAGCCCTTCGCCCCCGGCGCCAACCCCATGCATAACCGGGAGCAGAACGGCGCACTGGCTTCCCTCAACTCTGTGGCGAAGATCAGCTACGACGACTGCCGGGACGGTATCTCCAATACCTTCTCCATCACTCCTGCCGCACTGGGACGCACCGCCGAGGAGCGCACCGGCAATCTGGTCTCCATTCTGGACGGCTATTTTGCCCAGATGGCGCACCACATCAACATCAATGTGCTCAACCGGGAGACGCTGATGGATGCATATGAGAATCCGGAAGCTTATCCCAACCTGACCATCCGCGTTTCCGGTTATGCGGTCAACTTCAACAAGCTGAGCCGGGAACAGCAGCGCGAGGTCATCAGCCGCACCTTCCACGAGGCGATGTAACATGGTGCAGGGACGGATCCATTCCTTTCAGAGCCTTGGTACGCTGGATGGGCCTGGGGTACGTTTTGTCGCTTTTTTGCAGGGCTGCCCCCTGCGCTGCGGCTGCTGCCATAACCCGGACACCTGGGATCCGGATGGGGGAGAGGTGTACACCGCCGAAGAGGTGGTGCGCCGCGCCCTTCGCTGCCGTCCCTATTTCGGCAGCGAAGGCGGAGTCACTCTGTCCGGCGGCGAACCGCTGCTGCAGCGGGCATTTGCTGCAGAGGTGTTCCGTCTGTGCCACGAAAACCATCTGAACACCTGTCTTGACACCTCCGGCTGCTTCGATGCCGAGACCTGCGGGAATGTTCTGGACCATACCGATCGGGTGCTGCTGGATATCAAGTACACAGACGACGAAAGCTATCGGCGGCATGCAGGCTGCGGCATGGAGCAGCCGCTGCGCTTCCTTGACGCGCTGGAGCAGCGGCAGATCCCCGTTACCCTTCGGCAGGTGATCATCCCCACGAAGAACGATACGGAGGAAAACGTGCGGCGGCTGTATGGGATCGCCGGGGCGCATGCCTGTGTGGATCGGGTGGAGCTGCTGCCCTTTCGCAAGATCTGCCAGACCAAATACGACAATATGCAAATTTCTTTCCCCTTCGGGCACTTGCCCGAACCCGATGCAGCGCGGATGGAGCAGCTCCGCAGCCTGCTGGGTACCTATGGGGGCTGATGAAAACAGCCGCAGGTTTTCTGCGGCTGTTTTGCTTTTTTGTAGCACAAGCGAAGCAGTCCTGCCGGATGTTGATTCTGGTTTGAAAAATTCAAAAAAACACAAATTTATGTCTTGACAAACGTTTGCACATGCTATATAATGCAATTACTGACAGACGAGCCAAACAGATATCTGCAAGAGAGAAAGTTTGGCGCAAGTCTGCCGAACGTACTACAATGCGGAGTGTCCGCAAATAATAAGGAGGTTCACTTTCATGAAGAAACTGTTCGCTCTGGTTCTGGCTGTGGCTATGCTGCTGTCCATGGTATCTGTCGCTTCTGCTGCAGAAGGCAAGGTCTACTACCTCAACTTCAAGCCCGAAGCCGATGAGGCATGGCAGGCTCTCGCCAAGACTTATACCGAAAATACCGGTGTGGAGGTTAAAGTTGTTACCGCCGCTTCCGGTACCTACTCCGAAACCCTGACCGCCGAGATGGATAAGGGCGCTGCCGCCCCCACCCTGTTCCAGTGCGGCAACCAGGCCGGTCTCGAAACCTGGGCCGACTTCCTGCTGGATCTGAACGGCACCGAGTTCGCCAACGAGCTCACCACCGGCGACTTTAACCTCTACGGCGAAAACGGCGAGCTGCTGGCTGTGGGCTACTGCTACGAAGCTTTCGGTATCATCACCAACAAGGCCCTGCTGGAAAAGGCCGGCCACAAGGTGGAAGAGATCACCAACTTCGAGACCCTGAAGGCCGTTGTGGAAGACATCCACGCCCGCAAGGACGAGCTGGGCTTCGACGCCTTCTCCTCCGCTGGTCTGGACGGCTCCAGCTCCTGGCGCTTCTCCGGCCATCTGGCCAATATGCCCCTGTACTACGAGTTCCGTGACAATGGCGTGACTGCTCAGCCCGCCACCATCACCGGCGCTTATCTGGACGGCTTCCAGAAGATCTGGGATCTGTACATCAACAACTCCTCCACCGAGCCTTCCCAGCTGGCTTCCGCCACCGGCGACCAGTCTCTGGCTGAGTTCGGCGAAGGCAAGGCTGCCTTCTATCAGAACGGCACCTGGGAGTACGCCAACCTGACCGGCAAGTACGGCATGAAGGCTGAAGACCTGGTCATGCTGCCCATCTACATCGGCGTGGAAGGCGAAGAAAACGCTGCTCTGCCCTGCGGTACCGAGAACTGCTGGGCCGTCAACAGCCAGGCTTCCGAAGCCGATCAGAAGGCTACTCTGGACTTCCTCAAGTGGGTCGTGACCTCTGAGGAAGGCACCACCATGATGGCTGAGCAGTTCGGCCCCATCCCCTTCAAGGCCGCCAAGGCTTCCGAGAATGTGTTCTTCAACGATGCCAACCGTTACATCAGCGAAGGCAAGTACGTTGTCACCTGGGCTTTCAACCACACCCCCAATGTTGACACCTGGCGCGCCGGCGTTGTGGCTGCCCTCACCCAGTATTCCGCCGGCACCGGCTCCTGGGACGATGTGGTAACTGCTTTCGTGCAGGGCTGGGCTACCCAGTATGCTCTTCAGTAAGCTGAAATAAACACATAATCTCACGGGGAGCGGGCTCGGTCCCGCTCCCCGGTTTTATCTCACCCTGACAGGAGCGGCTGAACATGAAAAAACAAAGAAGCTCTGCGGCTGTGAACTCCAAGCTCATTCGCCGCCCTATCCAGCGATTGTTTCCTATCTTTCTGCTGCCCACCTTTGCAGCGTTCTGCATCGGCTTTCTTTGGCCGTTCATCCATGGCATCTACCTTTCCTTCTGCAAGTTTACCATTACGAGCAATGCCAAATGGGTGGGGCTTGATAACTACGTAAAAGCCATCAAAGATCCCGGCTTTATGCATGCTTTCTGGTATACTGCGCTGGTGGCGGTCACCTCGCTGGTGGTCATCAATCTGCTGGCGTTTGCAGTAGCTTATGCCCTCACCCGCGGTATTAAGGGCTCCAACCTGTTCCGCGGCGTATTCTTTATGCCTAACCTGATCGGCGGTATTGTGCTGGGCTATATCTGGTCCACCATCTTCGCCGGTATTTTCTCACGTTACGGCACATCACTGGTGCTGGATGCCAAGCTGGGCTACTGGGGTCTGATGATCGTGCTCAGCTGGCAGCAGATCGGCTATATGATGATCATCTACATTGCCGGTCTGCAGTCCGTTCCCGAGGATATGCTGGAAGCTGCCCAGATCGACGGCGCCAATGGTTGGCATACTCTGTGGCATATCACCATTCCCACGGTGATGCCTTCCATTACCATATGTACCTTCCTTTCGTTGACAAACGGTTTCAAGCTCTTCGATCAGAACCTGGTGCTTACGGGCGGTCAGCCCTTTGCATTTCAGCCGGACGGTACGGTTATCCGTACGACGGAGATGCTTGCGCTGAATATCTATAATACCTTCTACCTCAATTCCAAGTCCCGTGGTGTGGGTCAGGCGAAGGCTGTGTTGTTCTTCATTCTGGTTGCGGTCATCGCTCTCATTCAGCTCCGCGCTACCAAGAGCAAGGAGGTGCAGCAGTAATGAAACGCCGTCATTACGGAAAAATCATTCTCAGCTGGGTGTTTGTGGTGGTCAGCATCGTGTATATGATGCCAATCGTTGTGGTTGGTTACAACTCCTTTAAGGAGAATGGCTCCATCAACACCGATACCTTTGCTCTGCCCAACGCAGAAACCTTTATGGGATGGGAAAACTACAAAACCGGCATGACTGTGGGCGAGTACCCCTTCCTCAAGTCGGTCGGCTACAGTTTTATGATCACCATCCTGTCGGCTGCACTCATCCTTCTCTGTACATCCATGGCAGCGTGGTATATCTCCCGCGTGGATGATATCTTCTCCCGCATTGTGTACTATCTGTGCGTCTTCTCCATGATCGTGCCCTTCCAGATGGTCATGTTCACCCTTGCCAAAACGGCGAACACCACCGGGCTTAATACCCCCTGGACCATCCCGGTCATTTATCTGGGCTTTGGCGCAGGACTTGCGGTGTTCATGTTCGTAGGCTTTGTCAAGGGCATGCCCCTCGCCATCGAGGAAGCTGCTGCCATCGATGGCTGCGGACCTTTGCGTACGTTCTTTGGTGTGGTTCTCCCTATGCTCAAGCCCATCTTCATTTCCGTGGGTGTGCTGGAGATCATGTGGGTGTGGAACGATTATCTGCTGCCCTATCTGGTGCTGGACCGCACCGAATTCCGTACCATCCCGATCCATATCCAGTATCTGCAGGGCAGTTACGGTCATGTGGATCTGGGTGCGGTAATGGCGCTGATTATGATGTCCATCGTGCCTATCGTGGTGTTCTATCTCACCTGCCAGAAGTATATTGTATCCGGCGTGATGGCGGGCGCCGTCAAAGGCTGATCGCCTGTTTCCGGAAGCGCTCCTTCTCCTTTTGGGGACGGGGCGCTTTTTTGCGGCAAGGCAGGGGAACGGTATGACTAACCTGTTACATTGCATGGGTTGTAGGTTTGTCAAACATCTTGTACAGTGAAAGAAGCAAGGAACTCACGAGGAGAAAGCCAGTTGAGAGGACGAGACGGACGGTTGTTGGAACGACTTTGGTGGGCAGCGAGCTGCCCACCAAAGTCGGCGAGCGAAAAG
>JAFXBE010000096.1 GCA_017516765.1 Clostridia bacterium
GTTCATTTCTATAATTTTGAGCGTATTTCGCTCAAAAACGGCCTTACTCCTATTGAAATCAGGAGCAAGGCCGCGTAAACTGTTCTTATTCTACTTCAGGTCTTTTCTTTTTTCTGTCTGACAATTGGGATACTGTCCAAATTTCTCTCAGCCGTTTTATGATGCCCCCGGCACATTCTGCTCAATAACGGAAATGATTTTTCCTCACGCAGAAGGCCGGTTTGCAAATCAGTTTTGCTTGCCCTTGTGAATGCAGATGTTTACCTGCGTCTGCCGCTCGCCCACCGTGACTTCCATGGCGGCTGAATAATCCTGCATGTAATAGGTGCGCCCGGCGTAGGAGATCTTTTTCTCGGTCAGAATGCACAGGCAGGCGGGAGCGGAGGCAAAGTTGGGCTTGTTCAGCAGCGCGCCCAGCTGCTTGATCAAAGCGGGATCGTCCATGGCGATCACGCTGGTGGTCTGCTGGTTGCAGCCCGAGGGGGCAGCCAGAGTGGCTTCCATGATCTTTTGCAGATCCTCCCGGGGCACGGGGGCGGGGTCATACATGCCGCGGTAGCTGCGGCGGGTAAAGATGCCGTCGAACAGTTCCATACAGTCACTCCTTTGGTTTTTGCCGGATGGCAAACGCAACTTTCTGTTGCTTGTATCATAGCAGATTTGGCTGCCCGTCAAGGTTCTTGGCAGGGTATGCGCAGAACATCCCGCATAAATTGTTTTGATAATTATCGAAATAGTATTGACAAAAATATTTTGATGTTTATACTGAAGATGCAGCCCCGCAGGGCTGCAAAAAAGGACGGGGCTGCTGCCGCGCCGACCAAAGCAACAGACAGCAGTCCCATCCCGGGGGAAACAGCAACGGGCAGACCCGCACCGTTTCTGCTCCCATTGTAGCACACAGCGGGTGGAAAAACAAATGGGAGGAATCACTATGGACAGAACCACTCAACACTATCTGGCTGCGCTGGACAGGGCGAAGCTGGATGCCGAAAGCAGGATCGCCCATCTGGAGGCAGAGGGGCGGCAGGACGAGGCCGATCTGGAAAAGATCCGGCGCAATGTGCTGGCGCATTTTGCCAAGCTGGCGCAGCAGGATGCCCTCAAGGGGCAAAAGGACGGGGCGGCAGGCTTCGCCCATGTGCATGCGCCCCGTTTTGAAGAAATGGCAGAGCCGTGGCGGCAGCGGCAGCAGAAGGCCGCTGCCCATGGCGATGTGGTGGCGCAGACCATCGAAGAGACCAAGCTGAAAACGCTCCGGCAGATCTGGACGCTCTATCAGCAGACGGAGGTAAGAGAATGAACGAGATCCAAACGGTGCAGCTGTTCAAATGTCTGGCAGATGCCACAAGGCTGCAGCTGCTCAGCGCGCTGGGGGACGGCCCCAAGTATGTGGAGCTGCTCAGCCAGCTGTTGGACCGCAGCCCCTCCACCGTCTCCTTCCACCTGAAAAAGCTGGAGGAAGCCGGGCTGGTGGAGGCAAAGAAGGAGCAGTACTATACCATGTACCGGCTTAACCGCAGCCTGCTGGACGCGCCCATCGGCAGGCTGGTGCTGGGGGACCCCAAAAAGCTGGATGCGCAGGCGGTGAAGGAGCAGCAGTACCGGGAAAGCGTACTGAAGAACCTGTTCGAGTACGGCAAGCTGAAAAACATCCCCGTGCAGCGCAAGAAGCGGCGCATCGTGCTGGAAAAGCTGGCAGAGAGCTTCGAAAAAGGCGTGCGCTACCCGGAAAAGCAGGTCAACCTGATCCTTGCCGATTTCCACGACGATTTCTGCACCCTGCGCCGGGAAATGGTCGCCGAGGGCATCATGGCGCGGGAAAAGGGCGAATACTGGCTGCGGGAGGATACGGACGCCTGACCGGGTGACATTTCGGCCCTCTCCGGGCGGTATTGGGCGGGAAGGGATTGCGCACGATCCGTTTTGCCTGTATGGTAAGGCTACAGCAAAGCGGCAGCACCGCTGCCCGGAAGGAGGCCCCTTATGAACTGTCCCTGGTGCGAAAAAGAGATGCAGGCAGGCGATGTCCTGTGCGACGGCCGCAGCGGCGTGCGCTTTCAGCCCGAAGGCAAAAAGCTGACCTTTATGGATTCCCTCAGCGGCATCGGTGTTGTTACCGCCGCCCATATGAAATGGGTAAGAGCCCAAATCCCCGCCCATTACTGCGACCGCTGTGGCAAGATGGTCATCGAGACCAAGGTGAGCAAGTAAGCAGCATTGCCAAAGGAGTAAAAAACCATGAAGTGTCCTTATTGCGACCGTGATATGACCTCCGGAATCCTCAGCACCCACCAGGCTAAACCCTGTTTTGTGGAGGACGGCCGAAGGCTCACCTTCGGCGAATCCATCAGCGGCGTGGGCATGCTGACCGCCACCACATCCAACGGCATCGTGAACAGCACGCCCGCTTACTATTGCCCCGCCTGCCGGAAAATGATCATTGATACCGGGGTAGAAAAATAAGGAACCGGGCGTTCCCGCAGCAAAGGCTCCCTTGTCAGCATGGCTGAAGAGGGTGCCTTTTCGGTTGTGGGTACAAGCCTCTCATTATCCTCTTTCCTTAACAAAAACCGGGGCCCGCATACCGCGGATCCCCGGTTCTTCATTTTGGCAAAACCATTACTTTCCTGTAAACAGCAGCACCAGTGAGATCACTGCCACCGCAGCGAGGGTAATCACCATCATCAGGCTGGGCTTGGCCTTCTGCCGTCCGAAGGGATCGGTCTGCGTACCCTCGGGGTAAACAGCGTTGTACGAATGACGGGTGTTGTCGCCGCTGACAAGCATGCTCTCAAACGGGGTGATCATGGTGTTTCCCTCCTGCAAAGTTCTTTTTGGTGTACTCAAAGTACCATACAGCGCCCGAAGATACAATACAACCTGTATCCAATTGTCAGCTGGGCTGTCCCAAACCCCCGTTCCGGCTCCGCAGTCCTCACAGAACAGAAAACCCGCCCCTGCGCCCGCAAGGCGGGAGCAGAGGCGGGATTCCCAAGGGGTAATGCTCCTTGGGCGGGTTTCCAAAGGGCAGAGCCCTTTGGGCGTTTCTTACAGGATCAGCATGGCATCGCCGAAGGAGAAGAAACGGTACTTTTCTTCCACGGCAATGTTGTATACCCGCAGGGCTTCCTCCCGCCCCATCAGGGCGGAGATGAGCATCAGCAGCGTGCTCTGGGGCAGGTGGAAGTTGGTGATCAGCGCATCGGTGGCGCGGAAGCGGTATCCGGGGGTGATGAAGATGTCCGTATCCCCGCTGCCTGCCCGGACGATGTTGTCCTCGCCGGACGCGCTTTCCAGGGTACGTACGCTGGTGGTGCCCACACAGATGCACCGCCCGCCGGCTGCGCGCACGGCATTGATGCGGTCGGCGGCCTCGGGG
This sequence comes from Clostridia bacterium, assembly GCA_017516765.1. Classification (GTDB taxonomy): domain Bacteria; phylum Bacillota; class Clostridia; order Christensenellales; family Aristaeellaceae; genus Limiplasma. Next base: position 3,383 of record JAFXBE010000096.1, read on the forward strand.
GTCACTTCAAAATGCTCCACATGCATGTGGTGATTGGACAGATCCTCTTCCTTTACGGGACGGAAGGTACCCAGCCCCACGTGGAGCAGCACCGGCTGCACCGGTACGCCCATGTCGGCGATCTTTCCCAGCAGCTCCGGGGTAAAGTGCAGACCGGCGGTGGGGGCGGCTGCACTGCCCTCCTGCTTGGCATACACGGTCTGGTAGCGGCTCCTGTCCTCCAGCTTTTCGTGAATGTAGGGGGGCAACGGCATCTGTCCCAGCCGATCCAGCAGCTCTTCAAACACACCGTTGTAGTGGAAGCGTACCTGCCGCCCACCATCTTCGGTGTTGGCAACGATCTCTGCCCGCAGCAGCCCGCCCCCGAAGGTGCAGAAGGTGCCGGGTTTCAGTCTGCGCCCGGGGCGCACAAGGGTCTCCCACAGATCCTTCTCCAGCCGCTTCAAAAGCAGGATCTCCACCGGTACGCCGGTATCCTCCTTTTCGCCCAGCAGCCGGGCGGGGATCACCTTGGTCTCGTTCACCACCAGAATGTCCTGGGGGGTCAGGAACCGGGGCAGGTCGTAGAAATGCAGGTGCTGAATGCTCCTGTCCTTGCGGTCGTACACCAGCAGCCGGCTGTGATCCCGGGGCTCCACGGGGGTCTGGGCAATGCGTTCCTCGGGCAGGTTGTAGTCAAAATCGGAGGTCTTCAGGGTGTTCAAGGGCGTTTCTCCTTTGGTTTCTTTGGTTTGGGCGGGGGCAGCTGGGGCAGCATTGCTTCCACCATGCGGCAGAAGGCTTCCCGGTCATCCAGCAAAGTGCATTCCAGCATGGGCTTCCCGCCGGGGTAGGGCAGCAGCAGCTCTGCATCGGGCATGGCGGCCCGGGCAGCAGGCACGTTCTTGATCAGCATGCCCGCTTCGTAGATGCCGCCGAAAATACGGTCTTGGCAATAGAATACATATCCGCCCATCATGGCGCGGCTGCGCACGCCGGGCAGGCTTGCCAGCTGGTCGTGCACATAGGCGGCAAGGTCTTTGGCAGACATGGCTTTCTCCTTACAGGGGCAGCACCATCAGGTACTCGTTGAGCAGCGTGCCGTCCTCGAGGCGGATGCCGTTGGGGCGGTAGCCCACGATGCGGAAGCCCATCTTCTCATACAGGGCGCGGGCGCGGCTGTTGCCCTCGATAAACTCCAGCTCCATCTGGGTAACGCCGGGCTGCTTTTTGGCAACATCGATCATGGCGCGGAACATTTCCGAACCGATGCCCAGATTCCAGAATTTCTTCGTCAGCCCGATGGCAACGGTGCAGCGGTGGCGGGTCTTTACCTTGTTGTGGAAAGACAGGTGGCAGTTGCCAGCCAGCTCGCCGTCCACCTCGCACCAGATCATCATGTCGTAGGGAGATTGGGCGACGCGCTCAAAGAAAGCAGCCTCCTGCTCGGGGGTCATGGTCACTTCCTCGGGCACACGGAGAATAAAGTCGGTCTCTCCGGCGGTCTGGCGCAGCCATTCCACTGCGGGAGCGGCATCGGCTGCGGTTGCGGGGCGCAGAATGGCGGTGCGGCCATCCTTCAGGGTGATGGTTTTGGTTTCAAAGATCATCAATATCGCTCCTTTTCTGTCATTGTCAGCATGGTCACGGCTTGCGTGCCAGCTGCAGGTCGATGGTATCGTAGAGGGTGAACAGCCCGCCGTGGCGGTTGATGGCGGCTTCAATGCCGCCGAAAAACCGGTTGCGGGTGTCCTCGTCAATGGCGATGTGGTCGGAATAGGTGCCCAGCAGCCGGATATATTCGGCTGCGGTAAAGGTGCGGGTGCGGTAGAACATGGCCCAGCGGATATCGGTAAAGCCGTACTTCGCGGCGATCTCTGCCCGGCTGCGGGCGGCTTCCTCGCTGTAGGGGGTGGGTTTTCCGATACTGCGCTTGTGGTAGGCGTTGTAGTATTCGCCGTACAGCCGGTCGATTTCCTCCGTCAGCTCCGGTCTGCCCTTGTCCGGGTGGGGATGGTTGGCGAACCGGGCGAATGCGCCCCCGCTTTTGAGAATGCGGAACACCTTTTGGTAGCCCTCCTCCTCCGGCACCCAGTGGAAAGCGGAGGCGGAGTAGACCAGATCGAAGCTGCTTTCCGGCAGGTCAACGTCCTCAAATTTCCCGTTGATCACGGAAAACCCGGGATAAGCGGCAAACTTGTCTTTGCACAGCGCACAAAAGTTTTCCCCCGGCTCCACGGCGGTCACGGTGCAGCCGGTATCCAGCACCGGCTTTGTCGCCTGCCCGCCGCCGATGCCCACCTCGATGGCATGGCTGCTTTCGTTCAGCGGACAGTAGGCAAAGAGGGAATCGTACAGCTCCGCCACATAGCCGGGGCGCAGCTTTTCGTAGGTGGATGCCACGGTATCGAATGTCCAGCCAAGGCCTTGGATCACCGGCATGGGGGGAGCCTCCTTTCGGGGATCAGTCCGTCAGTTTTTTGGAAAGGAACAGCACCAGATCGTCATCCACGGTGCAGGTGGTTTCGTACTGCACGCACTGGCGGTTCTGATACCACACGCCGGATCCGTCGGGGATGTAGCCCCGCTTTGCGTAGATCCGCTGGGCTGCGCCGTATTCCCGGCACAGACCCACGCCAAGGGTGACGGTATCGCTGCGCTGTGCGGCAAGCTGCTCGGCGGTGTTCATCAGCCGGTTGCCGATGCCCTTGCGCTGGTGCTTCTGCAGCACGCCGAAATCTACGATCACGGGAATGCCCTGCCCTTTGAAGGGGCCTTCCTGCGCATCAAAGTACAGGTACAGGTTCCCGGCAGGCCGCCCCTCGTACTCGGCTGTCAGAGCAACGCATTTGCCCTCGGCGGCCTCGCGCATCCGCATGTGATAGTAGTCAATATCCGGATGCCAGCCCTGCGCAGTGTATTCGTCGTTGAGGATCTGGGCATCCGCCGGTTCCATGTCACGGATGCGCAGGTTTTCGTCTTGGTAATAGGTCATTTTGGTTCTCCTTTGTGGTTGGGTGGTTGTTGATGTGGGGGAGTGAGTCTTACCCGGGCAGCCGGCTCCCTCGCTTTGCGAAGGAGCCTTTGGGGGCGAACCCCGCACTTTAAAACTCCATCCGCTGCTGCTCGGCTCCGCCTGCCCCCTGCAGGGGCTTCCTGCCCATGTGCTCATAGGCGGCAGGGGTCACCACACGCCCCCGGGGCGTTCTCATCAAAAAGCCCAGCTGCATCAGATAGGGCTCGTATACATCCTCGATGGTGCGGGCATCCTCGCCGGTCATGGCTGCCAAGGTCTCCAGCCCCACAGGGCCGCCTGCGAATTTGTCCATGGTGGCGGTCAGCATCAGCCGATCCAGCTTGTCCAGCCCCAGCTCGTCCACGCCCTGCATGTCCAGCGCACGCTCTGCGATCTCTTTGGTGATCACGCCGCCGCCGTGCACCTGAGCATAGTCCCGCACCCGGCGCAGCATCCGGTTGGCGATACGGGGCGTGCCCCGGCTGCGGCGGGCGATCTCCAGAATGCCGTCCTCCTCCGCTTCCACCTTCAGGATCCCGGCGGATCGGCGCACGATGGCGCTCAGCTCGGCGGGATTGTACATCTCCAGCCGGAACAGGATGCCGAAACGGTCCCGCAGGGGTGCGGACAGCAGACCGGCGCGGGTGGTGGCGCCCACAAGGGTAAAATGGGGCAGGTCGATGCGTACCGACCGGGCGGTGGGGCCTTTGCCGATCATAATATCCAGGGCATAGTCCTCCATGGCGGGGTAGAGCACCTCTTCCACAGAGCGGCTCAGCCGATGGATCTCGTCGATAAACAGCACATCCCCGTCGGAAAGGTTGGTCAGAATGCTGGCAAGGTCGCCGGGGCGTTCGATGGCGGGGCCGCTGGTAATGCGGATGTTCTGCCCCATCTCGGCGGCGATGATGCCCGCCAGCGTGGTCTTGCCCAGACCGGGCGGGCCGTACAGCAGCAGGTGATCCAGCGATTCATGCCGCTCCAGCGCAGCCCGGATGGAGATATTCAGGTTTTCCTTCACACTTTCCTGTCCCACATATTCCCGCAGGCTTTTGGGGCGCAGGCTGATCTCTTCGTCCCCCTCGCGGAAGCCGGTGGAAACAAAGCGTTCGTCTTGCATGGTCTACTCCTCCTGTCAGCCGTTCTGCGCCATGTGCCTAAGCGCCAGCTTGATAAGCCCGTCGGCGGTATCCGCCTGCCCCTTTACGCCCTTGAGGGCGTTCGCCGCCTCCTGAGGGGTGTACCCCAGCGACTGCAGCGCAAGAATGGCTTCGCTTACCGGGTCTGCGCCCGATGCATCGGCGGGCACGAAGGCAACGGTTTCTTCCCCGCCGAAGGAAAGGGCGTCCTGGGTCAGCTTGTCCTTCAGTTCCAGCGAGATGCGCTGGGCGGTCTTTTTGCCGATGCCGGGGGCGCGGCTCAGGGCGGCGGCATCCCCGGTCAGGATGGCCAGCCGCAGGTCGGAAAGGGGCATGGAGCCCAGCACCGCCAGCGCACTCTTTGCCCCGATGCCGCTGACCGAGATGAGCCGCTTGAACATCTCCTTTTCATCCTTGCTGCAAAAGCCGAACAGCTCCATGGCATCCTCCCGCACGTTCAGGTAGGTGTGCAGGCGGCAGGTTTCCCCGGCAGCGGGCAGGATGGACAGGGTGTTTACGCTGCACATGACCCGGTAGCCGACGCCCCCGGCGGTCATCAGCAGCGTTTCGTTTTCGTTTTTCTCCAATACGGTGCCTTCGATCATAGCGATCATGGAGCACGCCTCATTTCATCAAAAATTGTTCCCGGGCAGGGCCGGTGGCGGCGTGGGTCAAAGCGATGGCGATGGCATCGGCAGCATCGTCCGGCTTGGCGATGTGATCCATCTTCAAAAGCAGTTTTACCATCTGCTGGATCTGCTGCTTCTCGGCCTTGCCGTAACCCACGATGGCCTGCTTCACCTGCATGGGGGTGTACTCGAAGAGCCGGTCGGTATAGGCGGCGCAGGCGGCTATGCTCACACCGCGGGCTGCGCCTACAGTAAAGGCGGTGGTCACGTTCTTGGCAAAGAACAGCTCTTCAAAAGCGATCTCGTCGGGGTGGTAGAGGGTCAGCAGATCGCGCATGTCTTCGCCGATCTGCTTCAACCTGTCGGGCAGCCGCTGCTGGGGGGTGGTGAGGATGCAGCCGTAATTGACCAGCTGCTGCCTGCCGCCTTCTGCTTCGATCACGCCCCAGCCAAGGGTCGCCAGACCCGGGTCGATACCAAGAATTCGCATGTGGCTTTCTCCTTTGGTTCATGCCGGTTGAAACGTCCCCTTTTCGCCTGTGAAACAGGCGAAAGCTGTGGGGTGCAGGGGAATCATTCCCCTGCCGGGGTCTGGGGCATAGCCCCAGCGTCCTTCCCGTCCCCGGTCTTCCCGGCTTCGATCACCTTTTCCACCAGCTCCGCTTCTTCGGAGCCATCCTCGCTGCCGCCGCCCGCCACACGGATGTCGTCGGCAGTCAGCAGCATCAGGGTATCCTTGGTAAGGGGCTCGGTGGAGGCGGCAAGGCGGTTGGCCTGTGCGCTTACGGCGCGCTCGAACAGGTTGCGCACGCCGCGGGCGTTGCCAAAGCTCTTCACATCCAGACTCAACAGCGCCAGCAGGCCACGAAGCAGCTCCTCGCCGTCGTCGGCAAGGGTGTAGCCGCTCTTTTTGCAGCGCATGTCGAAAATAGCGATCATCTCGTCGATGGTGTAGTCCTTGAAATCCAGGAAGCGGTTAAAGCGGCTTTCCAGACCCGGGTTGGAGTGGACGAATTCCTCCATCAGCTCAATGTAGCCCGCAACGATCACGATCAGGTCGTCCCGGTGGTCTTCCATGGCCTTGAGCAGGGTATCCACGGCCTCCTGACCGTAGTCGTTGCCGCCCTTGGTGGTCAGGGTATAGGCTTCGTCGATGAACAGCACGCCGCCCAGCGCCTTCTGGATCACCTCGCCGGTCTTGATGGCGGTCTGCCCCACATACCCGGCCACAAGCCCGCTGCGATCCACCTCCACCAGATGCCCCTTGCTGAGAATGCCCAGGCTCTTGTAGATGCGCGCCATCAGACGGGCGATCATGGTCTTGCCGGTACCGGGGTTGCCGGAGAACACCATGTGCAGGGACAGATCATTCACAGGCAGCCCGGCATCCTTGCGCATCTTCTGGATGGTCACCAGATTGATGAGGCTTTCCACCTCTTTCTTGATGGTATCCAGACCAACGTATTCGTTCAGCTCTTTCTTCAGATCCTCAATATCCTCCGGCGGCTCCTCCTGCTGCTGGGGCTGGGCTGCGGGCGCGGCGGCAGCGGCAGCGGTGCCGGGCTGTGCAGGTGCGGCAGGCTGCGGGGGCACGGCAGGCTGGGGCGGAACCACAGGCTGCATGGGCACCACGGGCTGCACCGGCACACCGCTCACCGGGGTATAGGAGCCGGTGGCGGGGTCAAAACCGCCGCCCATAAAGGGATTGCCGGGATTCTGCAGGCTGCTCAGGCTGGGCATGCCGGCGGGAATGGCAGAGGGTGCGGCGGGAACGCTGCCGGCAGGCTGCCCGCCGATGGACAGCCCGGAGGATTGGGAGGTACCCGGTACGCCCCACAGGTCGTCTGCAATGCGGCGCAGGTTGTTGCCGGTCATCTGGCTGATGACCTCCATCTGCAGTTTGATGATCTCGTCTCTACGGTCACGGCTCATGGTCAGTCATCCTCCGTCATCAGTACATTCTGCGGGATAAAGAAGCGGTAAGGCATCTCCTTGCGGGTGGTCTCCACATAGGCCCAGTCTTCATCCAGGAAGGCGAGCAGGGTCACGGTATCGCCCTTTTTCAGCTTCAGGCTCACGCTCTTGCCCAGCAGGGGATCCTCCGTGCCGTTGGCGTTGCGGGTCAGCTGCATGTCGATGCTGCAGAAATCCAACTTTTCCACGGTTCCGGGATGGGCGATGGTTTCGTTGCTGATGTAGCCCACGCGTCCCCGGGTGCCGTTGCCGATGGGGTAGTAGACCAGCAGCCAGCCGTCTTCGGTAGCGCCGTAAACGGTTACCTTCTCGTTGGTATCCACCTGTGCGCCATCGTGGCGGTAGCTCGTCTCGCCGGGCGCGCTGTAGACCGGCAGGGTCTTTTTGTTGGCGAAGGCGGCATTTTCCAGCTTTTCAAGCATGGGGGCCTCCTTCAGGGCGCGGGCGTAGGGGCTCAGGGTGGGTGCGGGCGTGGGCGAGGGTGTGGGGGTAGGCACCGGTGTGGGCGTGGGAGTAGGCGTGGGGGTCGGGGTAGGCGTGGGCGTGGGCGTGGGAGTGGGCGTGGGGGTAGGAGTCGGTGTGGGGGTCGGTGTGGGGGTGGGCACCGGCGTGGGGGAGGGGGTCACGAACTCGGCGGGGGCAACGGCTTCGCCCTGCCGGTTCAGTACGTAGCCGGTGGGGTTGCCCGCTTCATCGCGCAGGGTAAAGGCGCTGTCGCCCCCAAGGGTGATCTGACCGTTGATCACGTCGCTGGTCAGCTGCCCGTCCTTGAGCGTGTAGCCGGATACCGTCACCGTCAGCAGCTTGCCGTCGGCGGTGAACTGGTAATAGGTGCTGCCGTCGCTGCCCAGCTTCTTCCACAGCCCCCGCTCCAGCACGGTAACGATGGTGGCATCGTCCGCATCCAGCGGCATGGGCGTGGGGGTGATGACCGGGGCAAGGGTAAAGTTGGGGTCGATGGTGGGCGCGGGAGCCGGAGTAACAGGCGCAGGCTCCGGCGTGGCGGTGGCCGGTTCGGGGGTGAGGGTTTCGGCGGGCGGTGTGCTCAGGGGTGCTTCCGTGATGGTGATGATCACAGAATCATCGGCAGGCAAGTCTTCCACGGGCAGTACAGCCGGTTCGTCAGTGGCCAGCTCTTCTACGGGCAGCACAGCCGGTTCGTCAGTGGTCAGCTCTTCTCCGGGCAGCACGACCGGTTCCTCGGTGGTCAGCTCTTCCACGGGCAGCACGACCGGTTCCTCGGTGGTCAGCTCTTCCACGGGCAGCACGACCGGTTCTTCGGTGGTCAGCTCTTCCACGGGCGGCACAGCCGGTTCTTCGGTGGTCAGCTCTTCCACGGGCGGCACAGCCGGTTCGTCGGCAGGGCTGTCTTCACCGGTCATCACCGGGGCAAAATGCAGTCCCAGCTGATCCCACGGCAGATCCACCAGGCGGGCATTGGGGCTGATGGCTCCTGCCGCATAGATCACCCGCAGGGCATCCTTCATCAGATGGAAGGAGTTGGGCATGGGCACATCGTCCGATTGGGTGATCTCCTGCTTCAGAAACGCGCCGGAGATCCCCTGCATGAATACGCCGTTGCGGATCACCGCATCCACGGTTTCGGCAGGTTCGGTGAAAAGCTCGTAAAGGCTCAGGGTGCGCATTTCCTCAAGGCTGACCACCGTCCAGAAAAAGTCGGTCTGGACAATGTTGGAGCCCGCCTGCTGGTAGCGGAAGGAGGCTTCGGCAGACAAAAGGCCGGGAAAATCCATGCTGACGGTATAACCGCTGGAGACGGTATCCATCGCGCCGGTCTGGTAGCCGGTCGGGTCGGTCTGCTCCGCCATGGAGCAGCGCTGCCGGATGGGCTCGGCGACGGCTTGGTTCAGAAAGCTCTCCAGCGCGGCATCTTCGCACGCAAAGGAGGGATAATCCACCGCGATGCGCTGGTTTTTGGTGGTCTGCACCAGATGGTGACGGTTCACGGTGATGCCGTCCGCTTTCAGCTCTGCCGTTACCTTTTCCTCCGCAAAGGCGGGCAGGCAGGGCAGCAGCAGGCACAGCGCCAGCATCAGGGACAGGAGACGTTTCATGGGCGTTCCTCCTTTTGCATCAATCCGGCAGGATGGGGCAATTGGTCACGGCGGAAAGGGCAACATGCTCCTCCACGCCGTCCCGGGTAAGGGTAAAGTAATAGCTCATGGGCTGGGGATAGCTTGCGCCGGTGATGGTAAGCACCATGGCCTGTCCCCGGTCGCCGGTCAGGATGTCGCCCTTCCAGCGCACGTCGCTTTCCACGGGCAGAATGCTGTCGTATACGGCATCGTAAAGCTGTTTGCCGTTCACATACAGGGCATACTTGCCACTGGCGGCATCCTTGACCACCATGGCGTTGCAATCCAGATAGAAGCGCACCTGTTCGGTCACGCACAGGGGCAGCCCTTCGGGATCGGCGATCAAATCGGCAATGCGGTACAGTTCGCCACTTTGCAGGTATGCCATGCCCAGCTGGGCGGTAACCACCAGCCGATCGTCGGCGGCATCCTTCCACTTCCGGGTGGAGGCATCCGCAGCGTTGACCAGGTACAGGGTGTAGCGGGTGGGGGACTGGAGCACGCCGGTATCCACATAGGCAACGCTTTCGGTGCCCGTCATGGAGAAGCTGCGGCAGAACCACAGGCGGCTGAGCAGGTTACCGTCACTGTCGATAAAGTTGCTCTCGCCGTCGTCGGCAACGATGCGGGACCAGCCGTTCATAAAGGGGCGCAGGGCAAAGGTGTGGCGCAGGGTGGTCTCCAGCCCCGCGAGGGATACCATGGCCTCGCCCCCGGCGGTTACCAGATAGGGGGGCATGTCCACATAGAAGCCGCCGTTCTGCATGGGACACATGCCGTCTGCCTTCAGCCCGTCGTAGTAGCCCAGCAGGGTGCCGTCCGCACTGAAGAGATAGAAATCGTACAGCCCGTCTTCCCGCAGGCTGCGGCTGAGCACGTTGTGGTTGGTCACGGCGCAGGGGGTCATTTCCACATCTGCGCTGATCTGGGCAATGGCGTTGTCTGCCGTGTCGGACACGGGAATGGCAGCGGAGGCATCATACCCGCGGATGGGCTTGGGTGTGGCGGTGACCACGGGCGTCTGCTCCGGGCCGACAGGCTCTTCCTTGGGGCGGTGGCTCAGATACAGCAGCACCACACCCACCAGCAGCAGGGCGATGATGCCGATGATCACCGCTCTGCGGATCAGGCGCTTTTTTCTGCGCCTGCCGGCGGGTCTGCTGTTTTCCTCGGTGCGCACCTGATAGGTAAAGGCTTCTTCGTCGCCCAGCATGGTGCGGCGTTCCTCCTGCGCCCAGCTGGCTTCCCGGGGGCGGTATACGTTCCCGGCGGCGCCGTCTTCGAACACAGGCTGTACCGACGATGCGGGCATATCGACATCCTCTGCTCCCCGGGCGGGTGCACCGGCGGCGCGGCGGTAGTAGGCAGAAAGGTTGGCTGCCAGCATGGCACGCTCCGGGGCGGGTTCCTGCATGGCGTCGGCGGGTGCGGGCGTCTGCACCGGGGGCTGGTTCCGGGACGGGACGGTGGGATTCAGATCGTTTTCATTCATGGGCATTTCATGGTACGGCACAGCCGCGGTCGGGGGAGTAACAGGGGCTTTGGGCGCTTCCGGCTGGGCAGCCGACCGGCTGCGCTTCAGCGGCGGGGCGATCTTGGTGGGCTCGTCGCCCTGCAGCGGCGGGTAGGGGCGGGTGGCATCCGTCGGCACAGCCTCGGCTGTTGCGGCGGGCTGTACACTTTCGGGCGCGGGGGCGGCGACCCATCCGGCACGCATGGCCCTGACCCTGTCGGGGTGGAGCGGCTCGGTCAGGTCGGTGTTCAGCCCGGCTTCGGTTTTCAGATCGGCGTAGACGGCAGCGCGCGCTGCGACCGGGTTGGCTGCTCTTTTTTCCATGCCGGGCTGTACGGTTTCCCGGGGCGGTGCAGCTTCGATCCATACATCTGCCGCTCCGTCCGGTGCTTCTTCGTCAACCGCAGGGGCTGCAGCCGTTTCCGGAAGGAAAACCGGGGCAGGGGGCAGCTCCTGCACAGGGGTTGGCTGGGGTTCGGGGATGGGAGCCCTGCCGCCTGCGGGAACGGGCTCCAGCATATCCGTATTCAGCCCGGCTTCCGTTTTCAGTGCGGCATACAGCGCACCCCGGTATACCTTGCCGCCGACCGGGGGTACAGACGGCTCGGGAAACACCGGCTCCGCCTGCCGGGAGGAGGGCGCGGCAGGTGCGGCGGCATAGGCTCCGGAGGGCTCGTTGGAGGTGAACAGGGATGCGTCATATACCGGCGCGGGATCGCGCTCGGGCTCGTTGGGGGTAAAGAGGGATGCATCGTACACCGGCGAAGGATCCTGTTCCGGGCGGACGCCGCGCACGGGCGCAAAGGTTCCGGAGGGCTCGTTGGAGGCAAACAAGGCTGCATCATATACCGGCGCGGGATCGTTCTGGGGTTCGTTGGGGGTAAATCCCTCGTATGCTGTCTCTTCCGTGCGGTTCCGTGCAGCCTGTGGCGCAGGCATCCCGTCTGCGGGCGGGTCGTAGGAGGCGGTATCCTCCGCATCGGGCAGGATGCGTGCAAAATACAGCTGTTCGGGCTCACCGGGGTTGAACTCGCTCATGGCTGACACCTCAATGCAAAAAATGGGGGATTCTTACCCTTTAAGATAACACGATACCAGCCCGTTGGTCAAGGGTGAACAATGGGCGGCAGGAACTGCCGGAATCCCTGCATTGACAAGGGTTTGCCGATCCTGTATCATCCATGTGGAATGCTCGGCATATCCTATATGTATAGGGTGGGCGCACAGCCCCGAACGGAGGTAGCAATGGTCTACGAGCGTATGTACGAGGCGCGGTTCGTCAACCGTCCCAACCGGTTTATCGCCAATGTGCTGCTGGACGGGCAGCCGGTGGTCTGCCACGTTAAGAACACCGGTCGCTGCAAGGAGCTGCTGGTGCCGGGCGCAACGGTCTATATCCAGAAAGCGGTCTCTCCCGGGCGCAGGACCCCTTACGATCTGATCGCCGTGCGCAAGGGCGAAAGGCTCATCAACATGGATTCTCAGGCTCCCAACGCCGTGCTGGGCGAATGGCTGCGGGCGGGGCATCTGCTGCCCGATCCTGTGCTGGTCAGGGGCGAAGCCGTCCGGGGCGCTTCCCGGCTGGATTTCTATGTGGAATCGGCGCAACGCCGTGCATGGATCGAAGTGAAGGGCGTTACGCTGGAGGAGGACGGTCATGCCCTTTTCCCGGATGCCCCCACCCAGCGTGGCATCAAGCATCTGGAGGAGCTGGAAACCTGCGTGCGGGACGGCTTCGAAGCCTATGCGGTCTTTGTGGTGCAGATGGAGGGGGTCGTGGATTTTGCCCCCAACCGGCGCACCCATCCCGCCTTCGGGGATGCGCTGGTGCATGCGGCGCAGAACGGGGTACAGATCCTTGCACTGGACTGCACCGTTACCCCGGAAAGCCTGCAGATCCGCAGCCGGGTGCCTGTAGAACTGGAAGAACCGCAGACGTAAAGCATATGTCGTTTTGAACCGAAAAAGTACCGCCGGAACGTTTCATCCTTTCCTGCAAAAGACCGCCGTAAGGGCTCCAAACCCTTGCGGCGGTTCGTTTTGTCTGCTTCGACATGCGTCGCGGCAGTGCAATGTATATAGTAGACACAAATGCGGTTTGGTGCTATACTGTACGTTATGGAATTATATTCCTTAACGACTCTGCTAATGCCAAAAATGGTGTTTTACAATACAAACACTCAGGCTTACAAGCGACTGCGGACAATGCGAACGGAGATGGTCGGAATGAAGAAGGCAAACAAAAGACTGGTCGTAATGCTGCTGGCGGTTCTGCTGGCGATCACCGGCATGGTGTGTACGGCATCGGCCGAAGAAGTCTACGATCGGGACGGCTCCAGAATCGAGGGTATCGATCTGTTCTGGCTTACGCCCGACAGTACTGTGGATAACGAGGGCAACCCGGTGTCCGATACCGAGAAGAACGATAACGGCAGCGCCCGCCACGACCATCTGTATCTGGCGACCCGTTCGGATGCCGCACTGAACATGACCTATCAGTTCGAGGTCAGCTTTTCGGGTCAGTACGACTATGCGCCCGGTGATATCCAGATCACCATCCCGGCGCAGGTCTGGCATGCCCGCGACACCTCCGATGCCGCGGCGGGCAAGGTGCATCCCACCCGGATGATCGGCAGCATGGACCTGTCCGTACCGGCAGCCCCGTCCAAAAAGTCGGATTTTAACTGGCAGCTGATCAACGGCAACTATGTGCTCACCAACACCAAGACCATCGGCGCCACCAGCAAGGCCATGTTCCAGATGTCCATCACCAATCTGGTGCCGCACACCATCGTGGATATGAGCCAGTGCGACCCCATCACCGTGCATGTGGATGTGGTCACCAACCGCGGCAACGTCATCTCCCGCACGTCCGACCCCATCACTGCGCAGATCGACACCATCGCTGAGATCACCGGTGCCAAGAAGGCGACCAACGACGAACTGTACGTGGAGCTTCCTTCCGCCATCCCCGCAGAGCTGCTTGAAAACCTGCCCGAGGGCACGGATCCCGACGATTATATCTATGTGCGTTGGTACAGCTATGTGTACCACACCGCCAACCAGCCCTTTTCTCTGGATATCGAGGATACCCTCGGCGACGCCTATAAGCAGGTGAAGGATGCCAGCGGCAATGTGGTGGATGAGGAATTCGTTACCGAAGGCATTCTGCTGGGCTTTACAAATTACGATGGCACCGTCCCCACCGAGGGTGACCACGATCTGGAAGCCAGGGTGCTGACGAACGGCTACTGCACCTCCAGCGGCTCGTATGACCACACGGTGTATATGTGGTCCGCCTACAAAAAGGACGACTTCTATATTCCCACCGCCAGGGAAGGTCAGGTTGTGTATGTGATGCGCAACAATGCGGACTGGATCCTGACGGAGTACGACGCACAGGTGGAGGATCCCGGCTACGACAAGCCCACCGACGTACAGAAGGTGACCACCGCCCCCTGCAACGCAGCCGTGTATTATATGCCCACCCGCTGGAGCAAGCCCACGGGTCATTTTGAAGTATTCAAGTGGACAGAAAACCAGCCCAACGAGGACTGGCACTATGGTTATGGTCTCAACCAGCTGATCGACGAAGAAGATGTGAAGATGAACTTCCACCTCAAGACGGTGGGCTTCGGCTATCCCTGGACCAGCGTGCGCACCAACCCCGCAGACCCCGACTATGTGGGCGAGGAGGACGTGACGGCAGAAGACTTCGGCAATCTGGGCTGGCGTCAGATCACGGAGGACTTCGACCAGTTCTTTGACAACAATCCCACCTCGCTGACGGAGCGGGATTTTGAGATCACCTACCTGCGGGTAACGGTGCCCCAGAAGCTGCGCTACCAGAAGGCGGGCTATCCGCGTTATGGCTACTATGATGTCAATGGTAATATCGTCTACGGACGGATGATGTCCAACGAATACGGCTATTTCACCGACAGCAGCCTGCCCACGCCCGACCTGAAGATCGAGTACCAGCTCAGCGGCGGCGAGGAATGGATCCATGCTGCCACCGCCAACTGGGGCGAGGACGGCAAGGGTGAATTCCGGTTTATCGATGTGGCAGAGGGCATCACCACCGACGGGATGAGGGTTTATTTCCCCGAAAACACCACAGATGTGCGCCACATCTTCGTAAGCAATGTGTATAACGGCAAGAGCGCAGAAAAGTGCGATCTGGGCGCTGTGCAGTGGGATGTGTATCTGGGCATCGACCTCAAGGCCTCTGCCGAGAACATCGCCATTGCAGAAAACTGGTTCCGTCTTACCGACACCCCCAGTACCAAGTTCCGCAACGATGTGCATATGTTCGTGGATGGCTGGATCAAGGCGAACGAAGACGGCACCCCCGGCGAAGGCGTGCGGCTGTACCCCGATCATCCCAATGCATTCTTCGATACCTCCCGCGCCACCATTGCCGGTGCCAGCTACGGCGTAAGCCTGAGCAAGAGCGTGGATTTTGACGGGCGGAGCATGCCCAACGGCGGCGACAACGACGTGGAGAACCGTCAGGCCATCCTGCATTACAGTGCGGTGGCAAGAGAACAGAGCAACCTGACCAACCGTGCAGATTACGATAAAGCCGTAGCCGAGGGCGTCATCCCCGCAGAGACCAAAGGCGTGTGGTACGACCTGCTGCCCGAGGGAGTTGTGCCGCGGATGAATACCATCCGGCTGCGCAGCGGAGATACGATCACGGCGAAGTATACCATTCCGGATTACAAGGGTACGGGACGCATCCTGCTGGTGGTGGAGGCAGATCTGACGCCTGCGCCGTCGCTTCGGGACGGAGGGTATGCAGATTGCCCCAGCATCAGCTTTGATGCAGTGTATCCGTGGGATGCCATTGAAGATTTCGGTACAGAGGCTGTCAACTACATCGCTTTTGAATCCAAGGCGGACAACCTGCGTTACAACACGCTGGGCACCATTTCGGGTCAGCGCGGCAACCCCGACGACCCCACTGCGAAGAATAACCTTACCACGCCGAGTATCCCGGCGGATATCGCCCTTGCGCTGACGGATCTGGATCCCGAAACGGATGAGAACCGGTTCCTGTACGGCAAGGCGTCCGTGCGTCTGGATCTGCTTACCATGGCTGTTTCCGGCATCGCCAAGACGGTGCAGAACGATCTGGTGGGCATGTGGACGCAGGGTCTGGCCGATCAGGAGCAGGTAACGGTATACGAGGGGCACAACTATACCTACCGGCTGCGCGTAGCTTCCAGCGAAAGCACCGTTACCAGCGATATCATCATCTACGATACCATCGAAAACTATCATATCCCCGATCCCGCCAACGAGGAAACCAACGACGCAACCAAGGAAGCAGACTTCAACGATAAGGAAAGCAAAAAGAACTGGCAGGGCGACTGGCAGGGCATCGGTCAGTGGCGAGGCACGCTGGAAAGCGTCGATCTGACCGAGTTTGTGCAGGAGGGCGTTGCGCCTGTTCTGTACTATTCGCTCATTCCCGATCTCACCTTTGCCGACTCTACCCCCGGCATGTCGCAGGACGATCGTCTGGAGCTGTTCTCCAAGGGAGCTTACGACCTCACGGACAGCAGCGTCTGGAACAAGGCGGATCTGACTGCCGACGGCATGTGGGTCGTGCCCGCAGAGCTGCATGGAAAGATCAGCGCGGTGGCGCTGGATGCCCGCAAGACCGCAGACGGCGAAGCTTATGTGCTGGGCGAAGGCGAAGCCATCTCCGGCTATTTGCACATGGTGGCGCCCGATGATGACGGCGATCCCGATGTGTGGCACGCCAAGGGCGCCTATGCCCATAAGACCGATGCAGACGGCACCCCCCTTCAGGAGATCGATTGGGAAAAGGCCGCGGCAGATCCGGCGAACAACATGTACGCCTTCAACAACACCCGTCTCAAGTGCGTGCAGTCCGGCGTCGGCGGTACGGGCGAATCCTCCAATATCATGATCCGTAACGACTACACCCGTGTGGGTATTCTGCCCAATATCCGCAGGGTGGAAAAAGTGTGGCAGGATCAGAATAATCACGATAACATCCGTCCCGAAGAAGTGACGGTTACCTTGCTGCGCAAAACGGTCGGCATGGCAGGCGATTTTGAGGAAGTCAAGGATGTATCCGGCGCACCCATGACGGTGAAGCTGAACGCAGATAATAACTGGATGGGTTATTTCTATCAGATGGATGTGATGGACGAGTCCGGAAACCTGTATTTGTACAGCTTCAAGGAAAACGAGATCGAAGGCTATACGCTCAAGATCACCGATAAAGGCAACGGCAAGTTTGTTCTTACCAACAGCCATCCCAACGAGCAGATCGAGCTGAAGGGCGAAAAGCAGTGGAATGACAATGACAACGCCCTGGGGCTGCGTCCCGAGAGCATCACGGTCATGCTGTACCGCGACGGCGAGTATCTCAAGAAGCAGACCGTAACCCCTCGAGGCGGCGAGTGGACGTACAACTTCGGCAAGCTGGACAAGTACGAGCAGGGCGGCCGGCCGTATGAATATACGGTGGAAGAGGAGTATGTGCCCAAGTATGCACCCGTCAGCGAAAGCTATCAGCTGCTGGTGAATGACTATGTTCCCTACGGCGACCTGTCGGTGCTGAAGACCCTGAAGGACGCCACGCCCAAGGCAGCGGAGAACGAATTCACCTTCACCATCAAGCTGCTGGCAGAGACCCCCGCAGGCGAGGATCCTGTTCCGCTGATGGACGAGTATGCCTATAAGATCTTCGCGCTGGCTGCCGACGGCGAAAGCTGGGAGGAAACCGGCGCTACCGGTACCATAACCTGCTCCGATACCTTCACTCTCATGGGCGACGAGAAGATCGTTATTTACGATCTGCCCTCCGAATCGACCTATGAGATCCAGGAGGCGGAGAGGGCGGGCTTCGAGCTGACGGGGAAGGTGAACGATACGGGCACCATCCGCGCCGGTCAGCTGACGGAAGCGGAATTCACCAACACCTACAGCGCCACGGGGGCGGTGCAGTTCAATGCCTACAAGAGCCAGAAGGGCCATGCCCTGCGCAAGAATCAGCATCAGTTCCAGATCATCGACAAAACAGAAGGCAGTGCGACCTACAATCAGGAGATCCGCACCGCCTATTCCGGTACGCCCACCAATACGCAGGATATCCGTGAGGGTGAAGTGGCCGGTGTGATCACGGCCCATGCCATCGCGTCCTTCGGTCAGTTGGACTACACCCATAAGGATGATGGCAAGACCTTCACCTACGAGGTGGCGGAGGTGATCGAAGAAAGACCCGGCTACACCTTCGACGAAACCAGATACACCGTAACGGTCAAGGTAACGGATAACGGCGACGGTACGCTGAACATCACTGCAAAAAATGAAGACGGCAACGATGTTACTTTGGCAGACGGCAGCAATCTGTCCTTTGAGAATATCTATCGCGCAGAGGGGCAGATTTCCCTGAAGGCGTGGAAGGTTCTGGAAAAACGTGAACTGCAGAACGGGGAATTTACCTTTGAACTGTATAAATACGATAATGCTACCGGCAAAACCGTGGGCGACCCCATTGCCACCGCGCAGAACGACTCTGATGGCGATGTTGTGTTCCCTGCGCTCCATTTTGACCAGGACGACGTGTCCATGCACGAAGATGAGCCGGCGAAGTACTACTACCTTGTGAAGGAAAAGGTGGGCACGGATGCGACCGTGGTGTACAGCGACCAGGTGTATAAGTACGAAGTGACCGTGTACGACAACCACGACGGCACCCTGAGCTTTACGGAGGGTACGCAGGTGGGGGTGAGAAATTTTGAAAAATGTGATGATTGTTATGGCACGGGACTTGGCCTGATTGAGTTTGGCAAGGGTTCAAACCCGAGCCAAAAAGGCCTCAATGTATACAGCTGGCTTTTGGCAAAAACAAGCAACTATAATGATTATGACGTAACAGCAGGAGCCTATTTCTGCCCTATTGATAAGGATGATTACACTAAGAGTATAAAACTATGCAAGGGATGCCGTGGATTGGGAGCAATAAACGGTTCGTCCCGTATGTGTTATATGTGCGGCGGAAGCGGTCTGGAAGAGAATCAGGTCATCAAAACGCATCCCACAATATCCAATTCAGATTATGGTTATAATATTGAAACAGAGTTGGTTCTTGGCGAAAAGTTTGTTGGCGCCATCAAAGACCGGCCTTCTCAATCGTATGTTTTGGCTGATAAGTTTTCTTATTTGAGAGCGTATGGAACCTCTGAAACGCATTATATCCCGGTATCGCTGCACAATCCTTCTTATGATGGTACCGAACTTAAGGCCTGCCAAACCTGTGCTGGCACCGGCAAGGTTGAAGCCGGCGTAACCGTGACCGGCGAGCAGAGCATGCCTGTGTTCGTCAACGACCTGAAGCCCGGCATGCTGACGGTGAGCAAGGATGTGTATTATCCTTCCCAGTACTCTACTTCTGCCGGTGATACGCAATTTGGGTTTAAGGTTCGCTTTACCGGTGAAATGCCCAAGGAACTGGATGTTACCCGGAATGCCAGACCTGACCCCACACCCATGCCGGATAATTATGAGATTCCGTCTATGCCCGTGCTGCAGCCGTACAGGGCAAGAAGTTCTGAGTTGAGAGGCGAAGGTTTGGCAGTGCTGAATAGAAGCACGGGTCAGTTTGTGTTTTTCCGTGCAACTCCTTCCGGTGGTACATACCGTTACAGGGGCGCTGCTTCCAATCGGAGCACGATATCCTTCAGTTTCCCTTCCGGAGCAAACAGAACAACAAAAACTGTTAATGGCGTAAAATATGTATTTTTCCGGAATATTGAAAATTTGCGGCCCAGCAGCAGCGGCTCAGTGACATGGCCTTGGAGACCTGAACACGATTACCTCTATGTGAACTCTATCTCTATGGAGGGTGCGATCAAGCTCGGCACAACAGCCCGGGGTATGTTTAACCAATTCTCACCTGTGAATACCGCCAACCTGAGCAAGCTGGATACAAGCAATGTTACCGACATGGAAGACATGTTCTATATGTTTGGCAGAGATCAAGATGCATACACGGCGCTGACTGGACTGAATTTTGATACCAGCAAAGTGACGAACATGCGCGAGATGTTCATGGATGCCCGTGCCAACAGCCTGAATCTGACCAGCTTTGATACCAGCAAAGTGACGAATATGTACTGGATGTTCTATGGCTGTCCGTATCTGGAGGAGGTAGATGTCAGCAGGTTCAATACCAGTAATGTGACCACGATGCAAGGGATGTTCCAGGCCTGTCCTCAATTGCAGTATGTGGACGCCAGCAGTTTTGATACCCGCAAGGTCACTACAATGGAATCCATGTTCTATGGTTGCAAAAACCTGATCAAGGTTGATGTGAGCGGCTTTGATACAAGCAATGTTGCAGACATGCATGTGATGTTTGCCTATTCCAATATTGGCGAATTGGATATCAGCCATTTTGATACCACGCTTTCCAAAGCAAACGGGGATAATCTGTTCAATGGTGCGCAGATCCAGAAGCTGACGCTTGGTGATAAATCAAAGACCAACTGCAAACAGTCGTATCATTACCCCATTGTGCCTACAACCAGCCCATTTGATGGCTACTGGGTCAACAAAGAGAATCCTTCGCAGGTGTATACTTCCTATCAGTTGTTCTCTTCTGGTGGCAGGCCGGGCACATGGGTATGGCATGTTTCGACATACACTATCCACTTTGAACCGGGCGAGGGCGCAGGCGCCATGCCGGATATGGTTGTACCGGTGAAAAGAGGATGTAGTATTACGCCGGGCTTCTATCGCTTTGGGTACAAGCTTACCGGCTTTAAGGATCAGAACGGCCGCATGTGGTCGGTTTATACCTCTTCCGATTCGAGTTACATGCCGTACGTGTCCATCTATGGCACTTATCAGGAAGGAGATAAGGTGATCCTTACCGCTCAGTGGGAGAAGCTTGACGATTCCCTTGACCAAAACAGCGTTGAGTATTTCTTCAAGCTGAAGGAGGATGAATCCATCACCTTCAATAATATCCCCGCTGGTACGGCCTATGAAGTGTGGGAAGCAACCACCGACGGTTGGAGGATCTATCAGAAGAGCGGGGATATCGGTGTGATCGAGCCGCTGAAGACTGATAAGGCTGAGTTTGTCAACATAGGCGATACATATAATGTGAATGTGTATCTGCGCGCAAGCAAGACTATCGATGGCAAATTCCCGGAGCCGGGCGAGTATTCCTTCCAGTTGCTTGACTCTAATGGTAATGTGCTGCAGACTGTAACCAATGGCGAGGGTGGCGCTGTGCAGTTCGCTCCCCTGAGTTTCAATGGTGGAAGTCATGCGGGAAAGGGCTTCAACTACAAGATCAGAGAAGTGCCCTCCATAAACCATAATTACCAGACCATCTATGATACCAGTGTTTATGATGTTACTGTTGCCGTCTATTACCCCGGCAATAGTACGCTTACATCCAGTGTCTACTACTATAAAGATTCGGTCTCCCTTTCCGCGCCGCCTGTTTTCAAAAATGAAACCTGCCCCGGCGGCCTGCGGCTGGTAAAGGGCATGAGTTTCCCTGCGGGTATGACCTATCGGGATCCGGTGTTTGCGAACACTGCATTCACATTCGAGGTCACGCTGACTGATAAGTTCGGTAAACCTTGGAATGGTGACGAGCAGGGCAAGGTGTACCT
This sequence comes from Clostridia bacterium, assembly GCA_017516765.1. GTDB lineage: Bacteria > Bacillota > Clostridia > Christensenellales > Aristaeellaceae > Limiplasma. The sequence continues at coordinate 24,402 of JAFXBE010000096.1, forward strand.
GAAGCGTTACATCAATAACCAGAGTAATCCGGTGATCGAGACCTATGATGTGGATAACGGTGTGGTGCAGGTGCCCATGACCATTATGACAGGCAACGCCGTGCTGTATGGTATTCCCAAGGACACGCACTACTCGGTGAAGGAGATCGGCACCTATCCCGGCTGGGAGCAGGAGGATTATGCCTACTCCAATGCTACCGGTGTCATTCAGCCTTACTCCCACCGCGATTACCCCGAAAGCACCGGTACCACTACGGTTCTGGTGAACCGCTACACCCACAAGGGTACCGCCGTTGTGGAGGCCGTGAAGAACCTGATCGGCCGCACGCCCGCCGAAGGCGAGTTTACCTTCCAGCTGGTGGACAGCACGGGCGCGGTGATCGATACGGCCACCAACGAAGCCGGCACTGGCAAGGTGGTGTTCGGCGAGCTGAGCTACGACAAGATCGGCACCTACACCTACACGATCCGTGAGGTGGCGGGCGACGACGAGACGGTAGAGTACAGCGACGAGGAGATCGCCGTGACGGTGGTCATGGAGGACAAGGAAGGCGAGGGCCGCCTGACGCCCACCATCACCTATCGTAAGAATGGCGTGGAAGGTGACAACACCATCATCAACAAGGTAAAGCCCGGTGCGCTGGAAATCGGCAAAACGGTGGTCAGCAGCAATCAGGCGCATGCGCAGAAGGAATTCACCTTCACCCTGTACCTGAGCGATGCGCTGGGTCAGCTGCTCGACGGCGAGTATGCCCTCAGCAACGGCGATACCCTGACGGTGACCGACGGCTCCGGCACCTTGAAGCTGAAGCACGGCGATACGGTGACTGTCGAAGGTCTGCCGGACGGCGCAAGCTACAGCGTGGTGGAAGCAGCCGAGGGCGGCTTCACCCAGAAGAGCACCGGCGCCACCGGCAAGATCTGGGCAAGCCAGACAGCGCAGGCCAAGTTCACCAACACCTATCACGCCGAGGGCGAGTATACCTTCGAGGGCGTGAAGACGCTGGAAGGCAAGGAGCTTGAGGCAGACCAGTTCCTGTTCGAGCTGTACGACAGCGAGGGCTATGTGCTGGAGAGCGTTACCAACGAAGCTGAGGGCAATTTCGCCTTCGAGAAGCTGGAGTTCACCGAGGAAGATGTGGGCGAAAAGAGCTACATCATCGCCGAGAAGAACACGGCAGAACCCGGCGTCACCTACGACGAGACGAGCTACGAGATCACCCTGACCATCAGCGATAACGGCGACGGTACGCTGAGTGTGGAAGCCGAAGGCATCCCCGAGGGCGGCATCACCTTCGTAAACACCTACAGCAACGAGATCACCATCACCGCGACCAAGCAGTGGAAGGGCGACGAGGAGCATACCGATGCCCGCCGCGACATCACCGTGACCCTGTATCGGAAGGTAGGCTCCGGCGAGAAGGTAGCGGTGGACAGCCGGACCATTCCTGCGGATGCGGAGGGCGAAGCCCTTACCGTCATCTGGGAAGACCTGCCCGTATTCGAGATCGAGAACGGCACGGCTATGGAGATCGAATACTCTGTAGGCGAAACCATGGCTTACGGCGAGGATGAAAAGAATCCCTACGTAAGCTCCGTGCAGGGCAATGCCAAGGATGGCTTCACCATCATCAACCGCTACGCGTACGATGGTGTGCAGATCGGCGTTGTCAAGAACCTGATCGGTCACGGGCTGGCAGAAGGTCAGTTCGAATTCCGGATCATGGACGAGCAGGGCAACGTGCTCGGTTCCGCAGCCAACACCGCAGACGGTACCGTGCAGTTCCCCGTGCTGGCATACACCGTGGCGGATATTCTGGATGTGCCCGTGGATGCGGACGGCTGCCGCACCAAGACCATCGAACTGACCATCTCGGAGGTGGACGACGGTCAGCCCGGCTACACCTACGATCATTACGCCGAGAGCTTCATCGTCACCCTGCATCTGGATGCCGACAGCAACCTGACGGCCGAGTGCAGCATGGCATCCGATGATGTGGTCTTCTACAATCTCTACAAGGCCGAAGGCGAAACCGTCTTCTCCGGCACCAAGCTGCTGGAGGGCCGTGCACTGGCGGCGGGCGAGTTCAGCTTCACGCTGTACGATGCCGACGGCAACGAGATCGAAACGGTGCAGAACAATGCCGATGGCAGCTTCGCCTTCGCGCCGCTGCACTACACCGAGCAGGATCTCGGCGAATACACCTACACCGTCAGGGAGAACGAAGGCACCCTGAAGGGCATCACCTACGACAGCACCGAATACACCGTAACGGTGAACGTTACCGACAACCATGACGGTACGCTGAAGGTGCTTGCTTCCGAAAACGCCACCGCGCTCAACTTTATCAACGCCTACGATGCCGACGGCGAGCTGACGCTGCGCGCCGGCAAGACGGTAAACGGCGCAGAGCCCAGAGAGGATGAGGTGTTCACCTTCCGGCTGTGCGATGCAGAGGGCGAAGAGCTGCAGACAGCAGAAAACCAAAAGGGCAGAATCGCCTTCCGTACGCTCAAGTACACCGAGGCCGATGCAGGCAAGACCTTCCTGTATACCGTCAGGGAAATGCAGGAAGAGAAGCCCGGTTACACCGCCGATGCAACGGTCTATACCGTGGAGGTGCAGGTCACCGATGCGGGCGACGGCACGCTGAAGGTTACCAGAACCATCACCTGCGACGGCAACGCTGTCCGGGCCATGTCCTTTGATAACCGCTACGAGGCCGAAGGCGAATGGACGCCCACCGCTCTCAAGACCGTGAACGGTGCGGAACCCAGAGAGGATCAGGTGTACGAATTCACCCTGACCGACGGGGAAGGCAATACCTTCCGGGCTGAGAACGAAAAGGGCAGCATCACCTTCGAACCGCTGTGCTACGACGAAAGCGACATCGGCAAGACCTACACCTACACGGTGCAGGAGAGCACCGCCTCTGAAGGCGTGCTGATCGCGGATGCGTCCGTCTACACCGTGGAAGTGACCGTAACGGATAACCGGGATGGCACGCTGAAGGCAGAGCCCGTTATCACCAAGGATGGCGAGACAGTCGAAGCAATCACCTTCGAAAACGTGCTCACCACACAGCTGAGCATCAGCAAGACCGTGGAGGGCATCGAAACCACCGAAACCTTCCCCGTAACGGTTGAGCTGTACAACGCCGATGGCTCCGGGGCTGCCGGCGAGTACCCCTATACCGGCGATGCGGAGGGCCTGCTCAAGAGCGGCGATGAGATCCTGCTGGCGCATGGTCAGCGCGTGACGATCTCCGGACTGCTGCCCGGCATGACCTACACCGTAACCGAAACGGCGCCCGTTGCCTTCGAGCCCTTCGTCAACGGCAATGCGGCGGGCGCTGCGCAGGGCACGCTTACCGAGGAAGGCAGTGAAGTGAACTTCGTCAACAAGCACAGAAAGCTCAACTTCACGGTCAATAAGCTCTGGCAGGGTGGCGGCGGCGGCGAGATCGAGCTGACGCTGTACGCCAACGGCAAGCGGGTCGTACCTCAGCCTGCCTGCACCCGCGACGGCGACGTGTACAGCTACACCGGTCTGCCTATGTACGATGAGCAGGATCAGCTGATCGTATACTCTGCGAAGGAAGAGTACTTCGAAGGCTTCCTGACCATCTACCAGAACGTTGCTCCCTATGCGGGCAAGACCAAGGCCGTTTACAACGGCGGTACGATCATCAATAAGCTGATCAGAAAGGCAGACTTCGCTGTGCAGAAGGTCTGGGAAGGCCTGTCCGACGGCGACAAGACGCCCGATATCGTGCTGATGCTGTACTGCAACGGCGAGGCCATCCCCACCAAGACCCCGTCTCCCGACGGCAACGGCTGGTATCGTTTCTATGATCTGCCCGATACCGTAGACGGCAAGCCTGCTGTTTACACGGTCAAGGAGATCGCCGTTGACGGCTTCGATACCGCCTATACGCTGGCGGACGGCTCCTCTGCCGAATATGCCGATAACGGCGGTACCATCACCAATACCAAGCTCCCGCAGACCGGCGACCGCGCGCCGCTGGCCCTGTGGCTGACGCTGATGGGCGCATCCGCTGCCATGCTGCTGATGCTGCTGTGCAAGCGCAGAAAGGCATAAACCCAAAACAGCCCGCCGGAACGCAAGCTCCGGCGGGCTTTGTATGCAGAAACGCCTGTGTACTTTTTCGGAAAAGAAGCAAAAACAGCAAGCCCGGCGCTCCGCAGGGCTTGCTGTAGTATTCGGGACATCTTTGTCCCGGGTCAGTTCAGGATCAGCTCCAGCGCATCCTCAAAACATTTTGCCACATGATTGGCCCCGTGCCCCGCAGGCGCGTCCCCGCCGTTGGTGTACAGGATGCAGTCCACTCCTGCGTTCCGCGCTGCGCCGATGTCGGCGGTCACGCTGTCGCCGAAGATCACCGCCCGGCGGGGATCGGTCACCCCTGCCAGCTCCATGGCCTTGTGGATCATGGCCGGGTGAGGCTTGGCATGCCCGACTTCTTCCGAGATCACCAGCCCGGTAATGTACGGGGTCAGCGCACAGTCGGTAAAGCGGCTGCGCTGCACCGCCGAAATACCGTTGGTGATCAGGTAGATGGGCATCCTTTCGCTTACCCGGCGGCAGAAGTCCTCTGCCCCGGGCAGCAGGATGCGCTGCATGCCCAGCTGCTCCACAAAATATGCGCCCATCTGCTCCGGGTCGGCAGGGTGCCCCAGCTTTTCCAGAAAAATGCGGAACCGATCCACCCGCAGCTTCCGCTGGGTGGTCTTGCCCTGCTCCAGCAGCTTCCATTGCTCATCGTTCACCCGGTGGTACAGGGCGGTATTCTCAGGCGTGTCGGCTATACCGAAACGCTCAAACACCGTCCGGATGGCATTCACCTCTCCGGCTTTGAAGTCAAACAGCGTGCCATCTGCATCGGAAAGCAGCACATCATAACGCATAGCGGTATCCTCCTGTCCTCAGCCCTTCAGTCCCCGGCGGCGCAATGCCTCGTCCGAAGCCACGGAGTAACCGAAAAAGCCCAGCACATCGCTCATGGCGCGGTACTTGCCGTGTACGTAGCCCACCAGCTGCATGGCTTCCTCGTCGATGGAGCCGCTTTCGGTAAAGTATTCCTCAGCTACGTTCACATCCACCACCTGGGCAAGGAACAGGTCGTGGCTGCCCAGCTCGATGATCTGCTGTACCTTGCAGCTCAGAAAAGCGGGCGCCTCTGCAACAGCAGGCGCGCAGTCAAGCCCGGGGGCGGGGATGGGCGTAAGCCCCATGGCGGCAAACTTGTCGGTATCCCGCCCGCTTTTCACGCCGCAGAAATCCGTCGCCCGGCTGATGGCCTGACCGGTCAGGTTGAGGGTGAATTCGCCTGTTTTCGAAATAATACCGTGGCTGTACCGCTCCTTACGGATGCTTACGCTGATCATCGGGGGCTTGGAACAGACCACGCCCGTCCATGCAACGGTGATCAGGTTGGGGCGCACACCGGCTTCAGGGTCGGCGCAGCCAAGCATTACCACCGGTACGGGGCTCAGATAGGTGGTGGGGCCGATGGAACGGAAATTGACATTTTTCGCCATGATACTCTCTCCCTCTTGTTTCCGTATTGCTGAAAGTGTACAATGGATAGGCGGCAATGTCAACCAAAACGGCAGCGTGATGCAGAAGGGGGCGCACAGCATGAACAGGCGATATTACCGCCGTTCGGGGCGGATGATCAACGGCAGGGGCTTTTGGATCTGTCTGGCGCTCCTGCTGGCAGTGGCGCTGCTGGGTGTTGTGATGTATACCTCCACCCTGACCATCAACGTGGATGAGCGTGTGCTGGAGGTTCAGGGTCTGCCGACCAATATGCACAATCTGCGTATCGTCTATCTGAGCGACATCCATTACGGACGCTGGTTTTCCCAGCAGCGGTGTCAGCAGCTGGCGCAGCAGATCTCCGACCTGAGTGCGGATGTGGTCATCCTCGGCGGCGACTACGGCGAGGATCCCGCAGGAGCGGAAGCGTTCTTCCGCGATCTGCCGGCGATCAGAACCCGCAACGGCATCTATGCGGTTGTGGGCGATACGGACCGCAGCAGCGATGAAGACACGTTTGAAGAGCTGCTGAAAACCATGAAGGAACGGGGCGTGCACCCGCTGGTAAACGATGTGGCAGATGTGAAGCTGGGCGCAAAGGATCATCTGTACATTGTCGGCTCCGATGATTACCGCACCGGATACCCGTATGTGGAAAAAGCGGCAGAACGGGTCCACGCGGATGACTTTGTCATCTTTGTGGGGCATTCGCCCAATCTGCTCCCCGCAGCCATGGAGGCCAGAGACCGGGACGGGAATACCAACTGGTTCGATCTCGGGCTGTTCGGGCATACCCATGGCGGGCAGATCAATCTGTTCGGCTATACGCCCATCCGGATCCTGCGCCCCAGAGTGGGCAACCGGTACCTGAGCGGCTGGCTGGAGGAGAACCGCACCACGCTGCTCATCAGCAACGGCGTCGGCACGGAGGGGGTTCCCCTGCGCCTGTTTGCGCCGCCGCAGATCCATCTCATCGTCCTGAAGCAGGGCAGGTAATATTCCCGGGAAGCATATCGAAAAGAGGGGGAATCGCAGAATGCAGATTCGTTGCGCAGCGGTGCTGGCGGTTTTGGTTTTGCTGGCGGCCGGCTGCGCATTGGCAGAGTTTACACCCGCCGCCACCGTGTGCGGCAAGGCGTATTGTTATTGGGAGACCCCCATGGACATCACCGATACGGAGGCTGTATGGAATATGCTCATCCAGCCCATGACGGTGGTGGAGGGCAACCAGAAGACCCAGGAGCTGCTCTATGCCGAGCCGGATCAGAAGTCCCGGCGGGTGGGGGAGGTTACCTGCCAGTCGCAGGGCGTGCATGTGCTGGAAACGCTGGATAACGGCTGGAGCCTTGTGGAGTGCTATTCCGCATCCAACGGCAATTCCCGTCTGCGGGTCTGGGGTGATCTGGTCAAGGGCTACATCCGCACCGATAAGCTGGTGGAGGTGGAATCACGCGACCGTTTCGGGCTTGTGGTGGATAAGCTGACCCAGCGTCTGTATGTGTTTGGCGATGGCAAGCTGCTTACCACCCTGCGGGTCTCCACCGGCGCGCCCACCAAATGGCGACCCCGGTACGAGACTGCCTCGGGCGAGTATCATCTGGTCAGCATGGTGGGCAGCTTTGTGGATGACAGCGGTTTGCACAGCGACTACGCCATCCGCTTCAACGACGGCGACCTGCTCCATGCCGTACCTTATCGGTTGGATGCGAACGGCAACAAGAGCTACAGCCGCTACGAAGCCCTGCTGGGCACCCGTGCCAGCGCGGGCTGCATCCGTGTGCAGCGGCGCGCCACACCGGAGGGCATCAATATGCGCTGGCTGTGGAACCGTCTGGGCAACCAGCAGCGTACCCGCCTTGTGATCTGGGAGGATCTGCCCGGGCGGCAGCTGAGCATCCCGGCGGATGATACCCCCATCTATGTGCATATGTCCCTGTCGAATTACTATCACCGAAGCCCGGAATGCTACCAGCTGGGCGAGAAATTCTGGCCCTTTGAGCCCATCACCTACGGACAGCTGGAGGAGGAGGCGTACGCCCATCTGACGGATTGCTTCTGCTGCAATCCGCCTTTGCGAAAGAAAGAAATCGAAGCGATCAATGCCCAGTATGCGGCTGAGGCGCAATAGGGCAAGCAAACGTATACCAAGAGAAGCAGCAAGCAAGGCTTGCTGCTCAGATCGTTGAAAAAGCCGCTTACGCGGATTTTTCAACGAGGTTTGCACCGTTTGCCTGGGAGCCTACGGCTCCCCGGGCGGCAAACGGCGATAGGAATCCCTTGCTACGCAAGGGTTCCGTTTCCGCCGCACATGTCGCCGGAAACGGATTGGCAGTCAGAGGGCTGCGGCCCTCCAACACCTCTGGAGTTTGTCAGCA
>JAFXBE010000097.1 GCA_017516765.1 Clostridia bacterium
CACGGTTAGTGGTCTGTACGCCGACTGAGGTTGCGGGCCGTAGGCTGGCTGCCCGAAGGGCAGACGGAAGGGTTGTACTTGGCGAGGGAAGTTACGTACAATCCCTCAGCCCCTACGGGGCAGCTCCCTTTGCACAAGGGAGCCTACACTGGTGGCTTTTACCGCCGCTGGACAGCTAAAACCGATGGTAACATTCTTGTTTTCTTGGGTGGCGGCGCATGCCAACTCGGGGTTCGGGATGCAGCGAAACCAACTTCAGCAGCCACCGGCCGGCCCGCACCGCGACGATAGAGAGCGACGTCAAATCCCTGTGCCCTTTTTCGAGGCGGCATAAAGGGCGCACCGTGTGACAGCCAAGACGGCGTATTGTGTCCAGTAACGATAACAGCAGGTGATTGCGCCCGCCGCCCCGAAAAAGGGCAATTAAGAGGGATTTGACCAAAGCGAACGTGTCGCCCTTTTCTGGTCACTCTTTTCATAAAAGAGTGACCGCCCGTGTGGGGCGCGCAGCCCCACCCAGTTCCACGCAGCGGTTCTGCGGGTATCTGATACACGCCAGCGCAGCGCCCCCCACTTTTCTTCCCCACCCATTCTTTTCCCAAAAGAAGGAGAGACCCCCTCACCATGCTCTACCTCGAATCCTTCACCCTGCCCATCGGGCAGGAAGACCGCCTGCTGGAACGCCTCGCCGCCCGCAACGGCGGGCCGCTGGGCTACATCGACAATCCTTACCCCTGCCGGCTGTTTGCCGATAAGGAACTGGCAGAGGTCTGGTTCCGTCCGGTAACGGTGTTCTACGGCGGCAACGGCTCGGGCAAGAGCACGTTGCTCAACCTGATCGCAGACCGGCTGGGGCTGCAGCGGGTATCCCCCTATAACACGGGAGAAATGTTCGGCTTATACACGGAAAATTGTTCCTACACCACGGCAGAGGACGAGGACGGCTCCCGCCGCCCCATCCCGCCGGGCAGCCGGATCATCACCAGCGATGATGTATTCGATTATATGCTTGCCCTGCGCACCAACAACGAGGATATTGCCGAAAACAAGCTGGAGGCAAGGCAGAACTGGGCAGAGCTGCGCTACGGGCAGACGGTGAAGCTGGGCGGCATGGAGGATTACGAAGCCCTGCGGGCGCAGGTGCTGGCAAGGCGCAAATCGGTGAGCCGCAGAGAATTCATCCGCCGTACGGCAGGGCAGGAGGCGCTGTGCGCCAGCAACGGGGAGACTGCCCTGCGGTATTTTGAGGAAAAGCTGCAGATGGATACCCTCTACTGTCTGGACGAGCCGGAAAACAGCCTGTCGCCCAAGCTGCAGCTGCGCCTGCTGGAAATGCTGGAGCAGCTTTCCCGCTTCTGCGGGTGCCAGTTCATCATCGCCACCCATTCGCCCTTCCTGCTCAGCCTGCCCGGGGCAAGGATCTACGATCTGGATGCCTCCCCAGCCTGCCAAAAGGAGTGGTGGCAGCTGGAAAACACCCGGATTTATTACGATTTCTTCCACCGGCATAAACGCCTGTTCGAAGCAAACACTCCGGAAAACGGCGAAGCATAACCCCCGAACATAAACCGGATGTTCTGCAAAGAATGTTCGGTTTTTTCTGTTGATTTCTCTTTACAAACCGCTGGGAAACGTGTATCATATTTCATGTTCGGTTATCATTTTCACCCCCCGCGAAGGGACATTACGAAGGAGGAACCCCAAAATGAAGAAGATCATCAGCCTGCTGCTGTGCCTGTGCCTTGCACTGAGCCTGACCGCCTGCCAGCAGCCTGCCGCCCCCGCTGCCGCGCCCACCGAAGCCCCCGCCGCAGCCGATGAAGCCACCGCCGCTCCCGCCGACGAAGCCACCGCTGCTCCTGCCGACGAGGCTGCCCCCGAAGTGACCGCTGCCCCCGCCGCCGAAGGCGTACCCGCCGATCAGATCAAGGTTGGCTTCATTTTCATCGGTGATGAAAACGAAGGCTATACCTACTCCCACTACAAGGCTGCCATGGACATGAAGGAAGCCCTCAACCTGACCGATGAGCAGGTGCTCATCAAGCGCAACATCCCCGAAGACGAAGCTGCCCGCGAAGCCGCTGTTGACCTTGCCGAATCCGGCTGCAACATCATCTTCTCCAACTCCTTCGGCCACGAGAGCTACCTGTGGGATGCCGCTGCCGAGTATCCCGATGTGCAGTTCTGCCACGCCACCGGCAGCAACGCTGCCAAGAGCGGCCTTGCCAATGCCCATAACTACTTCACCGCTATCCACGAAGCCCGCTACATCAGCGGCGTGGTCGGCGGCATGAAGCTGCAGCAGCTGATCGACGAAGGCACCATCACCGCCGAGCAGGCCAAGGTCGGCTATGTTGGCGCTTTCCCCTTCGCCGAGGTTATCAGCGGCTACACCGCTTTCTTCCTGGGCGTCCGCTCCCAGTGCCCCTCCGCGACCATGACTGTTAAGTACACCAACAGCTGGTCCGATGCCACCCTGGAGAAGGCCGCTGCCGAGAGCCTGATCGCCGAAGGCTGCTACCTGATCGGTCAGCACGCCGATACCACCGGCGCTTCTCAGGCCTGCGAACCCGCTCAGCGTCACATCGTCGGCTACAACATCTCCATGATCCCCACCGCCGAGTACTACGCCCTCACCTCCGCTACCAACAACTGGGCTCCCTATGTGACCTACGCTGTTCAGTGCGTCATCAACGGTGAGACCATCGTTACCGACTGGAGCCGCGGCTATGTGGACGGCGCTGTTGCCATCACCCAGCTGAACGAGAAGGCCATCGCTCCCGGTACCGCCGAGAAGGTCGCCGAGATCGAAGCCGCTCTGAAGGACGGCACCCTCAAGGTGTTCGACGTTACCACCTTCACCTGCCAGCCCTCCACCGACGGCAGCTACCAGATTGATGAGAATGGTCACCTGACCAGCGCTTTCTCTCAGGACTCCAACGGCGACTGGGTATACGACACTGCCGAGATCATTGTTGACGGCGCTTACGCCGAGGGCAGCCTCATCTCCGCTCCCTGCTTCAACATCATCATCGACGGCATCACCGTTCCCGCCGAATAATCGTTGATCACACCGCCGCGCCTCCCAGCTTTGGGGGGCGCGGTTTTTTGGTGGAAAAACCGCCGCCCTTGACAGCCGTCTCCCCGCAGATGTATGATGACGAAAACCGGGGAAGTACCGCCCCCAAAGGAGGAGACCGCTGTGAACCATACCGGGACCGTTGTGCTGGAGACCCCAAGGCTCATCCTGCGCCCCTTTGTGATCGATGATGCGCCCGCCGCCTACCGCAACTGGTGCAGCGACCCGGAGGTGACCCGCTTTCTGCGCTGGCCTGCCCACAGCAGTGAGCAGATCACCCGGATGGTGCTGGAGAGCTGGATCGCCGACTATGCCCGGGCGGATTTCTACCAGTGGGCCATCGTGCCCAAAGAGCCGGGCGAGCCTGTGGGCACCATCTCGGTGGTGGATCAGGAGGAGCGCGCCGCCAAAATGCACATCGGCTACTGCATCGGCAGACCGTGGCAGAACAAGGGCTACACCACCGAAGCCCTGCGGGCGGTAATGGCGCATCTTTTTACGCAGGTGGGCGCAGGGCGCATCGAAAGCCAGCACGACCCGGAAAACATCGCCTCCGGGCGGGTGATGCTGAAATGCGGCCTGCACAAGGAAGCCCTGCTCCGCAAAGCCGACTGGAGCAACCGGGGCATTGTGGATGCCTGCCTGCACGCCATCCTGCGGGAGGAATGGGCAGGGGAGTAAAACCCGGTCCGGTATGGACAAACCCGGCGGGGGTGCCCTATAATGAATGGTGCGGAACGGGCATTCCCGGGACGATGCCGCAGCAGCTGCGGCAGAACAGTAGCTACACCGACGGTTTGCACCGTTGATAACAGGAGGGATTACCCATGCAGCAATTCCCGGCGCGTTTGCAGGAACTGGCGCCGTTCTGGGGCGAATGGCAGCTGGACGGTTTCCTTGGCGAAGGACGCTTCGGCAGGGTGTACCGCATCTGCCGCGAACAGAAGGGCAAGCGGCAGTATGCAGCGCTGAAATGGATCCAATTTCCCGCCGACAGCGGCAAGAATGCAGAGCTGCGCCTTGCGGGCAAAAGCGATGCGGAGATCGCCGCTTATTACGAGCAGCAGCGTCAGGGCAGCGATGAGGATCTGCTGTGCGTGATGAATCTGACCAGGCATCCCAACATTGTAGCGGTGGAGGATATGCAGACCACGTGGCGCAGCGATGGCAGCGGGCACGATGTACTCATCCGCACAGAGCTGCTCAAGCCGCTGCACAGTGTGGATAAAAGCAAGCTCAAAGTGGGCGATGTGCTGAAAATGGGTCGGGACATCTGCAGCGCACTGGCGGTTTGCGCGCCGCTGGATCTGGTGCATCGGGGCATCAAGCCCTCCAACATTTTTCTGGACGAGGAAACCGGCTGCTATAAGCTGGGCGATATCGGTACCGCATCGCTGGCGGCTTCCCTGCCGCCGAAAAAACAGGCAAAGGACGAAGCCCGCCTGTTTGATTCTCCGGAGCATCTGCAGGGCAATATCGACGGCAGCAGCGATCAGTACCAGCTGGCGTTGGTCATGTACCGCATGCTCAACGGAGATCATCTGCCCATGACATCTCCTGCGGAGCCGGCTGCCTTTTCTGCCAACAGCACCGGGGAGACCGTCTCTGCACGGTGCTTTGAACTGCCCCTGCCCAAGCAGGGCGGAGACGGGCTGAAGAAGGCCGTGGTCAAAGCCTGCCGTTTCGACAAGAGAAAACGCTTCCCCTCTGCGCAGGCTTTCGGTGAAGCCCTGCAGGCTGCGGCATCCGAAAAGGAGAACCGTCAGCGTCTGGCAGTCGGGGAGGAGCAGAACGCCAATGCCAACCGTAAGCCCGGTAAGGGGATCGTCTGGTGGATCGCTGCAGGTGCGACCCTGATCGCCGCCGCTGCGGGTGTGTGGCTCTGCAGTGGCGGTTGGGACGGTCTGAGCAGACCGGTTGCCGGGTTCTTTTCCCAGACGACGGTCGGCGATACCGATGATGATGGCGGCGCGCCTGCCATTATACCGTTTACCGCAGCCCCCACCGACCCCGAAACGGCGGTAACCTCCACGCCTGCCTTTGAGCCCACATATGCCCCCACGGAGGTTCCCACCGCAACGCCCGGGGAAGATCCTACTCCTACGCCCATCCCCACGGCGACCCCCACGGAGGCTCCCACGCCTACGCCTACCGCAACCCCCACACCTACACCTACTCCTACTCCCACGGCGACCCCCACACCTACTCCTACACCTACACCTACTCCTACACCTACACCTACTCCTACACCTACTCCTACGCCCACCCCCACCCCTGTACCGACAGCCACCCCTACGCCCATCCCCACGGCGACCCCTGCGCCTACGCCCCCGCCCACGGTTCCGCCGCTGACGGTGAGCCTTGATACGGCTTTCTGGGCCAACGCCAGTTCGGAGGATGTAAACCGGTACAACAAGGAATACCAGATCACGGCGGCTATGGCGGTGGACGGCGTCATTACCACTGCATGGAACGAGGGCAGCGAAGGAGACGGCGTAGGCGAATGGATCACCGTAACGCCTGTGGATGGGTTGGAGTATACCTACAACGGTTTCCACATCGCCAATGGCTTCCAGTACCATACCTACCACAAGGGCGACCGGTGGACGAAGAACTGCCGTGTAGCTTCGCTGAAGGTCTATGCCAACGGTACCGAGCTGATCGGCACCTTCCCCATTGCCGACCGGTACGACGGTTTCGAAACCATCTATTTCCCCACGCCGGTCAAATGCCGCTCCCTCACCTTTGAGATCGCTTCGGTCTGGTACGGCGAGACGCGGGATACCTGCATCAGCGAGATCCGCCCCTTCTGACGGAGGGCGGTTCCCGCCCGGTATGGACAAACCAATCCCATCTGCTTATAATAGACGGTAAGGAAAACGGGTCTGCCCGTTCCCTGCCGTCTTTTTTCTTTTGGCGGGGCGAACGATCAACAAAGGAGTTTTGCCATATGAAAATTTCCATGCCCATTACCAAAAAGCGGATCCAGAACCACTTCCATTATGCATGGTGGATGTATGCGCTGCTGGCGTTCATCGTCATCCTCGGGTGGAACCTTGCCGGAACGGTCACCCGGTACCAAGCGCCTGCGGAAAAGCGGGTGGACTGGTTCTACGGCGGCTATCATCTGGATGAGGGTGCGGCGGCGGAGGCGTTGCTGGCCAAGCTGCACACCGAGCTGCTGCCGGAGATGGAGGAGGTCAAGTTCCAGCAGATCTTCATGGATGATGCCTACGGCGAAATGCAGCTGACCACCTGGAGCTTTACGGGCGAGGGCGACCTGTACACGCTGAACAAGAAATACTTTTCCAATCTGGCGAACAACGGCGCCATGCTGGATCTGACCCCCTATGTGGACAGCGGCGTGCTGAACCTGGACGGCATGGATCTGACCGATTGCTACGTGACCGACCCGGATACGGGCGAAAAGTGGCTGTGCGGCGTTCCCGCCAAGGAGCTGCCGGGGCTGCTGGGCTACAATCTGGTCTGCGACGATTGCTACCTGAGCGTGCTCATCGTCGGCGGCAACGACGAGAATACCGTCAAGCTGCTGGCATGGCTGGTGGACAACTGCCGCCAGCCCGCCGATCCCCCTGCGGCACAACAGGCAGCGCAGTAAGCGGGGCAGCGGATCCCCCTCCCGGGATAACAGAACAATCAAAACGCGGTGCATCTCTCTTTTGGGATGCACCGCGTTTTTTGGCATCAGTCCGCCGGGCGCACCCTGCCGCCCTCCACCCGGTAGCGTTTCAGGGCATGGGCTGCCACGCAGGGGTCGTGGGTGATGACCACGATGGTATGTCCGCTTTGGTTCAGCCCCTCCAGCAGGGTGAGGATCTCATCCCGGCTGGTCTGATCCAGCGCGCCGGTGGGTTCGTCGCACAGCAGCAAGGCGGGGGAGCAGCACAACGCCCGTGCCATGGCCACCCGCTGCTGCTGCCCGCCGCTGAGCTGCCCCGGCAGATGCCTTGCCCGGGCTGCAAGCCCTACCCGGCTGAGAGCGTCCATAGCCATGGCTTCCCGCCTGCGCAGGGGCACGCCCCGGAGCATCAGCGGCAGGGCGACGTTTTCCAGCGCATTCAGCTTTTTCAGAAGCTGATAGCCCTGAAACACGAACCCGATCTTTTCCTGCCGGATCCTGCACAGGGCTTTCCTGTCCAGCCCGGACACATCCGCCCCGTCCAGCCGGTAGGTGCCGCCGGAGGGGGTATCCAGACAGCCCAGCAGGTGCATCAGGGTGCTTTTGCCGCTGCCGCTGGGGCCGACGATGGCGGCGTATTCGCCCCGGCGGATGTGCAGATCCACCCCTGTGAGGATCTGCAGGGGCTTTTCGCCCCTGCGCCCGGGGTAGTGCTTGGTGATGTTTTCCATTTGGATCATGGGTTGGCTCCTTTCTTTTGGGGGAGGGTTCCCCCGTAAGGTTCCCCCTGTGATGGGGTGGCTGCAACATCCATGCTGCATATCGCTGCGCTGCATGGATCAGATCCCCGCAGTGCCGCTGCGTGGAACTGGGTGGGGCTGCGCGCCCCACACGGGCGGTCACTCTTTTATGAAAAGAGTGACCAGAAAAGGGCGACACGTTCGCTTTGGTCAAATCCCCTTTATTGCCCATTTTCGGGGCGGCGGGCGCAATCACCTGCTGTTATCGTTACTGGACAATTTACGCCCTCTTGGCTGTCACACGGTGCGCCCTTTATGCCGCCCCGAAAAAGGGCACAGGGATTTGACGTCGCTCTCTATCGTCGCGGTGCGGGCCGGCTGGTGGGCGCTAAAGTTGGTTTCGCTGCATCCCGAACCCCGAGTAGCCGAACCCCGCCAGCAAAAAAACAAAACGTTACCAA